>ONSL01000038.1 GCA_900320505.1 uncultured Eubacteriales bacterium | reverse complement strand
TATATATTTTTACCACTTAAATGCAACTTTTAGGTTTGAATAGGTAAATGCAATATTTATTAGTTTTTAAGGTAGCATTTACTTTTACAATTGAGAAATTATTAAATTTGAAGACTATTTTTTACTTTAGTCTTTTATTTTTGCTATATTTTAGTTATAATAAATATAGTTTTGTTAGGAGAGAAGATATATGGCAAAGAAAAATAATGCAAATAATAAGATTAAAAAGGGAAAGAAAAAAGTAATATTTAGTACATTTATACTTATTGTTGTAGCAATTGTTTTATGTGCTAGCTTTAAGCCACTTCTTGATAATCTAAACTATGGTCTAGATTTACAAGGCGGATTTGAAGTTTTATATAAGGTAGATTCAATAGATGGATCAAAAATGAATCAATCTAAACTTACTGCAACTTATAAAACATTAAGTAAAAGAATTGATAGTCTAGGTGTTAGTGAACCTGAAATAATTACTGAAGGTAATAATCACATAAGAGTAAAACTTGCAGGAGTTAAAGATGCAGATACTGCAAGAAAGCAGCTTTCAACAGTTGCAACATTATCATTTAGAGATACAGATGATAATTTGTTAATGACAAGTGATGTTTTAGTATCAGGTGGAGCTAAAGTATCAGAAGACTCAAGTGGTAATCCTGCAGTTCTATTAAGTGTTAAGGATAAAGATAAATTTTATTCTGTAACAAATAGAGTAAAAGATTACAAAAATAATATGATAGTTATATGGCTTGACTATGATAAAACAAATGATAGTTATGAAAAAGAAAAGAATAAATGTGGTACATCTGGTTCTAACTGTTTATCAGCAGCAACAGTATCACAAGGATTTGCAAGTGATGTTATAATACAAGGAAACTTTACAGAAGAAGAAGCAACAAACTTAGTTGACCTAATTAATTCTGGATCACTTCCTTCTAAACTTACTGAAATATCAAGTAAGACAGTAGAAGCAAGCTTTGGCGGTAACACACTTCAAAAGACTATAACTGCAGGTGTAATTGGTGTTGCAATTATATTCTTAATATTAATACTTGTTTATCATTTTGCTGGATTTATTTCATCAGTTGCTCTTCTTCTATATGCAATACTAGTATTTGCAGTATTCTGGTTAGTAGGTGGAGTTCTAACACTTCCTGGTATCGCTGCAGTAATACTTGGTATTGGTATGGCAGTTGATGCAAACGTAATTACATATTCTCGTATAAAAGATGAACTTTATAAAGGAAGAAGTCTAAAAGAAGCATTTAAATTAGGATCAAAAGAAAGTTTCTCATCAATATTTGATGGAAATGCAACAACACTTTTAGTTGCAATCATAATGTTTATATTTGGAGAATCAAGCGTTAAAGGCTTTGCAACAATGCAAATTATCACAATATTTGTAACAGTATTCGTAATGATATTTATAAACAGAAATATAGTTAAACTATTTGCAAATACAGGATACTTTGATGATAAAACAAATCTATTTATAAATGTAAAGAAATCTGATATTCCAGATGTATCTAAAAATGAAAGTATTAAAGTTATACCATTTAAAAACGTTAATTTCTTAAAACATGCAAAATTAATGTTTACTACATCAATCATAATTATACTAGTTGGAGTCGGAACATATGCTGTACGTGGAGGATTTAATCTAGGAGTTGACTTTAGAGCAGGATCTGATATAGCACTTGTAACAGATAAAAAATTATTAAAATCTGAAGTTAGTAAAGACATTAAATCTTTAGGATTAAAATCATCTAGCATTGTAGTAGATGGTAAAAACACTGATATATTAGTTGATAACGTATTAGGAGCAAATAAAGTAAAGAAAGTTAAAAATTACTTTGTTAAAAAATATGATGCCAAAGTAGATATTGGAGTTGTAAGTAACCTAGTAAAAAGAGAACTTATAAAGAATGCAATTATGTCTATATTAATTTCATTTGTCGGAATAATTGTTTATATGTCTATAAGGTTTAAATTTAGCTTTGGTGTATCTGGAGTTATCGCTCTTGTACACGATATATTAATAATTTGTACAGTATTTGCAATTAGCCGTCTAGAAGTTTCTAGTATGTTTATCGCAGCAATACTTGCAATAATTGGTTATTCAATAAATGATACGATTGTTCTATTTGATAGAATAAGGGAAAACTTAAAGAATTATGATAAAAAGCTTGATAAAGAATCACTTTATGAAATTACAAATAGAAGTATTAGAGAAACATTTAATAGAACGATTTGGACATGTGTTACAACAATAGTTCCAGTAATTGCATTAACACTTTTAGGAAGTCGTGAAATAATTGGATTTAACATTGCAATGCTTGTTGGTTTAATATCAGGTACATATTCATCAATATTTATAGCAACTTATCTATACTTATTAATTGAAAGCAAAAATTTAGGTAAACCTAAAAAGAAAAAGAAAGTATATAAAGATGATGTTGAAGAAAAACTAATCAAGGGGGTTAATTGCTAAAGGGGTGATTGTATGGCACACAGCAAAGAGAAGGTTACATATGAAGATTTAGAAAAATGTGTTAAAACATATATTACGGACAAAGATGAACTTGAAAATATTCATAAAGCTTATCTTTTTGCCTTTGAGAAGCATGAAGGTCAAATAAGAAAAAGTGGAGAGCCTTATATAATCCATCCACTTTGTGTTGCGAAAATATTAACAGAAATATATGCAGATGCAGAAACACTAGAAGCAGGATTATTGCATGATGTTCTAGAAGACTGCAATTGCACTTACGAAGAAATGGAACATGAGTTTGGACCTGTTGTAACAAAAATAGTAGATGGTGTAACTAAAATATCTAGACTTCATTTTTCAACTGATAATGAATATCAAGTAGAATATACTAAAAAGATTATAGTTGGAATGAGTGAAGACGTAAGGGTAATAATAGTAAAGCTTGCAGATCGCCTTCATAACATGAGAACACTTTGGGCACTTCCTGTAGAAAAACAGAAGAGAAAAGCTAAAGAATCTTTAGAAATACTCGCTCCAATCGCTCACCATTTAGGTATTCATAAAATTAAAAGTGAACTAGAAGATTTATCACTTCGTTATTTAAAACCAGATGTATATTATGACATAGCAGCTAGATTGAATAGTACTAAAAATGAACGTGATAAAGAAGTTAATAAGATGATGAATGCTGTTAAAATGCTTCTTGATTCTCAAAATATAAAATATGAGATGAAAGGAAGAGCAAAATCAATATACAGCATATATAATAAACTGAATAAAGGTAAAACATTTAATGAAATATATGACTATCTTGCAATGAGAATACTAGTTGATACTAAACAGGAATGTTATTTAGTACTAGGGTTAATACATTCTAAATTTAAACCAATGCAAAATAGATTTAAAGACTATATTGCAAATCCAAAGCCAAACATGTATCAAAGTCTTCATACAACTGTATTTGGAGTTGATGGATATATATTTGAAGTTCAGATAAGAACTCATATAATGGATGAGATTGCAGAAAATGGTATTGCAAGTCACTGGGCATATAAGGAACATAAAGACCTTAAAGGTGGAATAAATAGTTCTGAAGAAAAACTGCAATTCTTTAAAAATATAATTGATTTAAAAAGTGATAATTTATCATCTGAAGAATTTGTAAATAGTGTTAAAAATGAAGTTTTAAATAATAATATTTATTGTTATACCCCAAAGGGAGATGTATATGAACTACCTGCTGGAGCAACTCCAATAGATTTTGCATATCATGTCCATACTCATGTTGGTGAAACAACAACAGGAGCCATAGTAAATGGAGAAATTAAACCACTAGACTATGAACTTAAAAATAATGATGTTGTAAAAATAATTACAAATAAATCTTCTCATCCTTCAAAAGAATGGGTAAACATTGTTAAATCAACTGCAGTTAGAAATAAAATTAAAGCATATTTTACAAGATCAGAAAAAGAAAATAATATTCTAAAAGGAAAAGACTTAATAGAAAAAGAACTTCGTAAAAGAAAAATACCTATAAATGATTTCCTAACAGATGATAACATAAAGAAAATTTGTAAAGAAACAAAAGTAGAAAAATTAGATGATATCTATTTAGAAGTAGGTAATGGAAAGCATTCACCTAAAACAATAATTAACTTTATATATAAAGATGAAGAAGAATCTGATAAACCTAAAAAGACTATCATATATAAAAATAGTGATACAAATGTTGTAGTATCAGGACTTGAAGATATCAAGGTAAATTTAGCATCATGTTGCCATCCAGTATATGGAGATAGAATAATTGGATACATAACTAAAGGTAATGGAATAACAGTACATAGAACATCATGCCATAACGTAATAGATGTAAAAGAACGTTTAATAGACTGCTCTTGGAGTGAAAATAATGACAATGTAAAATATATTACAGATATAGTTATATATTCTAATGATGACAAAGATAATATGATAAAAATACTTGAAGATGCAGGAGCATTAAATGTTGGTGTTAAAAGTGTAAGAAAGATATATCAAGAAGAAAAGGTAAATTATGAATTAGAATGCTATGTAACAAGCAAGAAACAAATAGATAATTTAATAACTTCACTTCGAAATGAACCATTTATAGATGATGCAGAAAGGATAATACATTAATGAAATGCATAGTAACAAATTCTATAAATGCAAGTGTATCTTTTGCAGATAAAACAGTGGGACACATTGATAAAGGACTTCTGGTTCTTGTAGGATTTACAGAAAATGATGATGAAGAAAAAATAAAAAAGATGTCAAAGAAAATAGTAAACTTAAGAATATTTCCAGATGAAAATGGTATTATGAATAAAAGTCTTTTAGATATAGACGGAGATATATTAAGTATTTCACAATTTACACTTTATGCAGATACCAAAAAAGGAAATAGACCAAGTTATATGAAAGCATTAAATGGGCATGATGCAAAGAAATTATACGATGCTTTTAATAAAGAATTACGAAAATATACAAAAGTAGATGAGGGGGTCTTCGGAGAAAATATGGTTGTTTCAAATAACAATATAGGACCAACCACAATAATATTGGAGATTTAATATGAAAGAAAATAAATTAAATTATAAATTAATAAACTGGGCAGCACTTATGGTTCTGCTTTATGTAACAGTAACAAACATTGGAACATGGTTTAACATACTTGCTAAAATAGTAGAAGTACTCTTGCCATTTATAATAGCATTTACTGTAGCATATGCTCTAACACCAATCGTACATTTTCTAGAAAGAAAAGGCCTTCCTAAATGGGCATCAATTTTAATAGTAGTTCTTCTAATTGCAATACTACTTTTATTTACAATAGTTGAACTTGTACCACTTGCATATTCTCAAATGTCATCGTTTGACAGCAACCTCTCAAAAGGATTAAAAGTAATATGCAATAAACTAAATATTGATGCAGCAAGTGCAGAAGATAAGATTGCATCAATTTCAAAAAGTATTGAAGGTTTCTTAAAAGAAGGAACAAATAGTGCATTAAATAAAAGCGTATCAAAACTAGGCAGTATAATAGTAGGATTTGTCGCAGCAATATATTTTCTTGCATATATGGATAACATTAGATCATTCTTAAAAAAATTCTTTATGTCAAAATCAAAAAGAATGTTTGACTATTTTAAAGGATTAGATTTTGAACTTGGCAATTACATAAAAGGATTATTTACATTTATGATAATTGAATTTGTAGAATATACAGTATTATTAAAAATAGTAGGTCATCCAAACTTTTTAGTACTAGGACTTTTAGCAGGGCTTATGACAGTTGTTCCATACTGGGGCGGAATAATAACAAATATTGTTGCACTCCTTCTTGCAAGTGCATCTGGACCATATACATTTATTGGAACACTTTTAATTGCAGCAATAGTCCCACAAATAGATGGATATTATACATCACCTAAAGTATATGGCAAAACAAATAATATTAATCCATTAATAACAATAATGGTTGTAAGTATTGGAGGAACACTTGCAGGTCCAATAGGAATAATTGCATCACTTCCAGTATATATACTTATAAGATCAACATACCACTTCTTTAGAAAAGACTTAAAAAAGGCAGAAAAAGTAGTAAAAACTGCAGTCAAATAAAAGTTTTTGTGTTATAATATACAAAGTTAAGTGGGGTGATATTATGGGAATATATTTAGGATCAGTTTCAGATCTAAAATTTGAATTAGAAAATATAAGGAAAAGATTAAAATCCCCGATATCACGTGATGACTTTATAAAAAGTATTGACAGTTTAAGAGTGCTTAATGAATATATTAAAGATCCAAAAATAAAACATTTTTTAGAAAAAATCGATTTAAAAAAATATAATAAAGATAAAGAAAAGTTAGATAAAAAGAGTTATAAAAATATTGTTTCAAATTCAAAGATTATTGATGATATATGTAGTAGCTTCATAGATGAAGAAAAAGTTGATTATCCATACATAAAGCATAGTGAATTAGGAATAAAAGAAATGCTTCTTGATCTTAAGATATTTTTTAGAAATAATGATAAAGAAGCATATACTCTCTTAAAGAAAATGCTCGATTACGATGATTTATATGAAACAGATGAAAAAGTGGAAGAATCAAGTGGCATATATGATAATACTAATAATAGAGCATTTATGGTTTTTAAAAATACAGGTGATATAAATACAGAAATAGAACTAGTATATGGCATTTCAAAATTAAATGATGAAGCAAGAAAAAGTGCTAGTTATAAAGATTATATGTATCTTAATAGCTTTAGAGAATATAAAGCATTTGAAAATTTATTTCTATTTTTAAAAAGCATTGATGCATCATCTAAAAGAGAAGACATAATAAGAGTTTATAAAAAAATGCTTATGAAAGCTAAAAGAAGTGCAATAAATACTAAAAAAATACTTGATGAAAAAGATTATAAATCACTACGTGAAGATAATAATCTAAAGTATTTAGATGACTTTAAAATGTTATTAGGATTAATGCTTGGATCGTTTGCAGCATCTAATAAAGAATATAGAAAGAGAATAGACTCATATGTAGATTCAAAAGAGCCATCTCTTTTTAATGAAAGAATGTTTAAGACACTTGGACTTACAAGTCATGATATGATAGATGACTTCAAGAATAATTGTAAAAGTTATATATTAAAATAAAAAAATAATGTATAATTAATGAGGAGGTAAATATGATAACTAAACCAAAAGGAACAATTGATATATACGGAAAAAATGCAAAGAAATGGAAGTATGTTGAAGAAGTAGTAGATAGTGTAATGGAAAAGTATAACTATACCTATATTAGAACACCACTATTTGAATCAACTGAATTATTCCATAGGGGTGTTGGAGAAACATCTGACATTGTTACAAAGGAAACTTATGATTTTAAGGATAGAGGAGATAGAAACCTAACATTAAGACCAGAAGGAACTGCAGGAGTTGTTAGAAGCTTCATTGAAAATAAAATGTATGGAGATACTATGCCTGTTAAAGTTTACTATAATGGAACAATGTATAGATATGAACGTCCTCAATCAGGAAGAGATAGAGAGCTAACACAGTTTGGTATGGAACTAATTGGCTCAAACGATCCTATAAGTGATGCAGAAGTAATATCACTTGCAGTAAATATCTATAAAATGTTAGGACTTAAAGATATAGTAGTTGAAATTAATTCATTAGGAGATAAAGAATCTCGTGATAACTATAGAAAAGCACTAATAGACTACTTTAAACCACATATTGATGAATTATGCGATGATTGTAAAGCAAGACTTGAGAAAAATCCATTAAGAATACTTGATTGTAAAAAAGATGCAGATAGTGATATTTTAAAGAATGCTCCAAAAATATCTGATTACTTAAATGAAGAAAGCAAAAAAAGATTTGATGAAGTAAAAGACTTATTAGATATACTTGAAGTTAAATATGAAGTAGAAGAAAGTCTAGTAAGAGGACTTGATTATTATAGTCATACAGTATTTGAAATAAAAGCAGGAACTTCTAATCTATCAATAGGTGGCGGTGGAAGATATAATGACCTAGTTGAAGAATTAGGTGGACCATCAACACCTGCAATTGGATTTGCATGCGGAATAGGAAGACTTTTACTAGCTCTTGATGAAGAAAAAGTAGAGCTTCCAATAAAGGATGATATAGATGCATTCATAATGTATGTAAATGATGATGAGAAAAAATATGCAACATATCTATCTAATGAACTTCGTATGAGTGGATTTAAAGTTGATACAGAATATACTGGAAGAAGTTTAAAATCTCAATTTAAACAAGCAGATAGACTAAATAGTAAATTTTTAATAATACTTAATAGTGAAGACTTAAATAATGGTGAAGTAAATGTAAAGAATAATACTACAAAGAAGGAAGAAAAAGTACTCCTTGAATATTTAATATATTATTTAGATGAACATCTAGTAGATTCTGAAACAGATGATGAATTTGATATAGAAGCATTTGCAAAAGAACAAGAAGAAAAGAAAAAGAAAGAAGAAAAAGAAGGTAAAGATGAAAAATAAAGTAATAAAAATTCTTATTACAATAATTATATTCTTGCTTGGCATATGTATAGGAATAGTGTTAGGAATAAACAAAGATAAATTAAAAGGTAAAACAAAAGAGACTAAAAAGCCTGAAACTAAAGAAAAGGTGAAAAAAGAAGATAAAAAAGAAGATGAAGCATCAAAAGAAGATGAAGAGCAAGAAGAAAGTGTAAATAAAGAAACAAGAAAACTAGAAGAACATACATTTAAAAATACTTTTGGTGATAATAGCAAGAGTGTAACAATAAATGCATATGATGTTAAAACACTATCGGGTTTTGCAGGAGCAACATCAAATGTATATTATATAGATAAAGATTATAATCTTCATTATCTAGAGCTTGCTAACCTAACAGATACTATACTTGCAACTGATATTAAAAAGTTAAATCTTACTGATGATTCATTAATAGCATATAAAAATAGTGATACTAAAATATTAAATGAAAATGATTATATCACATATGAATAATTAAAAAGGATGGTTCATAATGTTTGAAAAATATCAAAACATAAAAGAAATAGAAGATGATTTAGATAATCTTTTTCTAGCGCCTCCTATAAAAGATCAAGAAACAATTAGCATAACTGATGTTAGAAATATAGCTTTAAAAAAATACGATAATATAACTAAAAAATGTAAAAAAGATCTTTCATTAAAATTAAAAGAAAAATCACCATCTACAGCATACATTAACTCTCTTTCTTTTTATATAAACGGAATGATAAAAGGAGAAATAGAAATATTTTTAGGACTTGGTATGGAGTATAGAGCAACTATGCTTGATAATGAAATGTATTCAAAAATATATGTAACAGATCTAAGAAGTATTGATTTTGATCATAATGAAAGAGAAAATGTAGAAAAAGCAAAACCATCTATTGATAAAATAGTTGAAGAAACATTAAAAAAATATTATGAAGATTATAAAATGCTTAATAAAAATATAGAAAATGAAGAAAGTATAACTCTTAAATCTTCAAACTCTAATTTCAAAGTAAGAATTGATAGTGATAAAATAAGTATTAAAGATAAAAATGCAAGATTATTAACTTATGAATTTGGTATAACACCAGATACCAAAGATAATAAAAGAGTATGTTTTAACTCATCAGACCTTTATGATTATTATGAAGACTTAATAGTAAATGACAAGAAACTATTTCCAGAAAGAGTAAGAGTAAATATTAACGACTTACCACTATGGATAAAGAAAGATTTAAAAATAATAAATAATAAAGAAAAAAGTTCAAATAAAGTATATTATAAAAGTAAAAAGAAAATTACAGAAAAATAATTTTCTTTTTTTATACATATCATTGTTAATAAAAATATAATATGATAAAATTAATATTATAGTAGAAAGGTAAGAGATTATGATGGAAAAGTTAAAAGAAATATTAAAAGATAAGAAAAC
>ONSL01000056.1 GCA_900320505.1 uncultured Eubacteriales bacterium | reverse complement strand
GCCTACATATGAGAATATGGCATATGCTACTCCTATGATAACTACTAGAAGTACTACTGCTAATACTCCTATCATTATCTTAATCTTTTTCTTTTTATTACTATCGTTTTCTTTATCTTTATTCATAAGATACATCTCCCTACCTTCTATATGTAGTATAACATACAACCATATAAAATTAAAAGTCATAAATAATATATTTACACAAAAAAATAGAAGAATTATAATCTATCTTCTATTTAACATTTGCTGTTATTTCATCAATCATTCCATATTTAGAATATGTAATAGAAAGTTTATAGTTATTTATACTTTTATCATAATAGTTATAATATGATGTTAAATCAATATCAATTTCTTTCACTTTATTATCATTTACTTTTATTTTAATTGTATTTGGTTTATCATCTAAATCAGCCTCAATATTATCAAAATTTCTTAATATAGTTGATGTTGATATAGAATAGTTATAATCACTTTCTGTTCCATTAAAATATGTTGTTACAGATTCATATATTCCATGTATTAATAATTTTTTTATGTTTGCTGGTTCTACATATTTTGATGATATTAATGGATTATCTATACTATCATACAAAAGAGTATTTTCATCTCTTAAGTAATAAGAATCTTTATTCTTATAATAATTAAGTGATGGAGCTCCACTTTTTACAAATAAAGCTTTATCTCCATTAACATCACCATCATAAATTGTCTTTTTATCATTTTCTTCTTCAATTATATTAAAATGATAATTTTCTTTTGATAAGCTTTCTAGTGAGTACGATTTATTAAGTCCACTATTTTCTCTTGTTATCTTTTCACTATTTGAATTGTTAGAAGATAATCTTAAAAGTATTATTAAAAAAACAAAAAACACCAAATAAAAAGCACAGAAAATTATTTTTTTCATTTCAGGATTGTCATCAAAATAACTATCTAATTTCGTTTTTCTATTCATAAGATTCTCCTATTATATTTTCTTTTAAACCATTTATATAACTTCTTGCATCCATCTCTTTCTTTCCAGATGGTTTTAACTTTGTTATAACGTATAAAAAGTCTTTAGTCTTAACAGCAATACCATTTTTTAATAACTTAACAATAGTTCCAGGCATACAACTAGCATTTTCCTTTAAAATATATCCACTATATATCTTTATTTGATTATCATTAAACATTACATATGATGCAGGATCATCTGCAAGTGATCTTACTTTGTTAAATATATTTTTTGAAGTATCATCAAAATCTAAATGTTCATCTTCTTTTGTTATCATTTTAGTATATGTTGCAAGACTATTATCTTGCTTTGCTCTTTTATTTGTTCCATCACCTATTTTTCTTATAACATCACATATCATACTACTTCCAAGAATAGAAAGCTTATTAGTAAGTGTTGTTAGATTATCACTTTCTTCTATTTCTATTTCTTTTTTTTCGATAATGTCACCTGTATCCATTCCTTTATCCATATACATTATTGTAACACCTGTTTTTTTATCACCATTTCTTATCGCTTCACATATTGGATTAGATCCTCTATATTTAGGAAGAAGTGATGCATGAACATTTATACAACCATACTTTGGAATAGAAAGAATATATTCTGGAAGAATTTTTCCATATGCTGCAGTTACTATTAGGTCTGGTTTTAAATTTTCTATTTTTTCTTTTTCTTCTTTAAAACTTTCAAGCTTTAAAACATTTAGATTATATTTGTGAGCAAGAAGAGCAACTGGTGATTCAACTATTTTTCCACGCTTATTTGTCCCATCTTTTTTAGTTACAACAAGCTCTATATCAAAATCTTTTTCATTTATTAAAGGTGCTAATATCTTAACAGAAAACTCTGGTGTACCCATAAATATAATCTTCATATTTTATCCTCCTTTTGTAAATATAAAACTAATTATTATTCCAAGTGTTATTAAAGCTATTCCTATTAATATAAGTATATTTCCATATCCATTTTTATTATCTATTTTTTTGCTTTCCTCAAGCACTTCTATATCATTTGATGTTAACCTGTTATAGCTTGGAATATCAAGATATATTATATCATCTTTTTTGATATCTTCATCAATATCATAACTTATGTATCTAGGCTCTAGAATCATCGCTATTCCTTCTACTAGCTTTATCTTCTTATCATTTATTATTTCATCTATATCTTTTAAATCATTTTTATTTAATTTTTTTCTCTTTATAAGAGCAATTGTTCCATAAACATTATTTATTTCAAATTTATTCCATAGTGTTTTAAATGAATTTATAAGTATAGTTTTTTCATCATCTGTTAGATTATTTTCACTTGCATATAATTCAATATTATTATAAAGTCTATCAAAGTTTTTTGTGTAATAAAAATCTTTATTATATTTTTTATCTTCAAATACCTTCATCTTGCTTAATTTTTCTAAAAAATCTGGTCCTATTAAAGAAAAATATAGTGCAAGTATAAATGAATCTGTTATACTAGATTTCTTACCGTATATAGCATCACCTGTATATTTCATAAATATGTTATTTATCTCTCTTATATTTTCATCAACTATAAATCCTTCTTTTCTTATTCCATTTATATCGATAAAGTCTTTGTAATTACTACTAAATCCATAATAGAAATAACCTTCTACAACATATTTATTATATATATATCTTAATATCTTATCTCTCGATGTTATTAGTTTAAAATCAGATATATCTAATTTTTTTGCAGTAAATTTAGCGATAAGTGTATATATACCATTTTCTATATCATTATATGTAGACATCTTATCAAAAAGTATTCCTATATCAGATAGATATAAATCTAAATAATCACTATCTTCTATAATTACCAAATATTTAAATATTGCATCAATATAGAGAAAGAGTCCATATTCTTTTCCAAAATCAGTCTCTCCTTGACCTTCTAACTCTTTCATAGAAAACTTTTCCATTATGTCTTTAATTTTTAACCTAACATCTTTTCTTTCTAATACTTCATAAATATTCATAATGACCTACCCTTAACTAATATAATAATTATAATTCTTTTTGCTAGAAGTGTCTAGGGTTAAAGATTATATCTATTTTAATTTTATTATTTGAAATATAAGCATTTTCCATTAAAGTTAAAACTTTTCTTATATTATCATCTTCCTTATACTTTATTATTATTCCATAATGAAATACATTATTTATCTTTAATATTCCAGTTGTACTAGGTCCAAGTATTATTTCATCTTTTAGATGTTTTTCAAAAGATTTTTTTATTCTTAAAGATTCATTATAAGTGTACATATTATCTTTTCCACCTATCTTTATATATAAAATATAATAATATGGTGGGTATTTTAAAGTATGCCTTATCTTCATTTCTTCATGATAAAATCCTATATAATCATGTTTTTCTGCATACTTTATTGCATAATGTTCTTTATTAAATGTTTGAATGTAGACTGTTCCCTTTTTTCCTTTTCTTCCGCATCTTCCAGCAGTCTGACTTATTAAAGAGAAAGTTTCTTCACTACTTCTATAATTTGGTATATTAAGAGATGTATCAGCATTTATTATTCCAACAAGTGTTACATTTTCAAAATCAAGTCCTTTTGCAACTATTTGTGTTCCAAGCAAAATATCATATTTATGATCTTTAAATGCATCAAGCATTTTTTTATGTGATCCTTTTCTAGTTGTTGTGTCATAATCCATTCTTAATACCCTTGCACTAGGAAATATCTTATTTAAATATTCTTCAACCTTTTCAGTACCAATTCCAAAGCTTGATAAGGTCTTTGAATGACATGAGGGACATAAATCATCAACATTAGAGGCATATCCACAATAATGACATCTTAAATTATTAGATGATTTATGATAAGTAAGTGCAATATCACAGTTTGGACACTTATATGTGTAGCCACAATTCTTACATGTTACAACTCTTGAATATCCTCTTCTATTTAAAAGTAAGATTATCTGTTCTTTTTTATCAATTTTTTTCTTAATTGCATCTATTAATTCTTGTGAAAAAGGACCAGTTGCATTCCTGATTCCATAATTCATATCAATTATCTTAACATCTGGAAGAGGTGCTCCTGTTGCTCTTTTTGTAAGTGATAAAAGATGATATAGTTTCTTTTTAGCTCTTGCATATGACTCTAGACTTGGTGTTGCAGAACCAAGCATAACTTTTGCATGAACATCTTTTGCACGAATAATAGCAAGTTCAATAGCATTATAATGAGGTGATGCATCATCCTGAATATATGAATCGCTGTGCTCTTCATCAATTATTATTACTCCAATATTTTTAAGTGGACAGAAAAGTGCACTCCTCGCTCCTATTACTATTTTGGCATCACCCCTTGATATTCTTCTCCATTCATCATACCTTTCTCCGTCAGAAAGTGCAGAATGAAGTGCTGCTACTATATTTCCGAATCTTTTTGTAAAACGTTCTACCATCTGTGGTGTTAAGCTTATCTCAGGTACAAGAACTATACTTGTCTTACCCATTTTTAAATAATAATCTATTATTTCCATATAAACTTCTGTCTTTCCAGATCCTGTAACACCATGAAGTAAATAAACACTATCATCTGTATTTATAAATTCTTCATATACACTTTTTTGATCAGGAGTTAATTCATATCTTACATTTTTTTCTATATCGTAATTTAATCTATAATGCTCTTTCTTTACTTCCTTTAAAAGTCCTATATCAACAAGTTTTCTTACATCACGATATTTTTCCATTACATCTTTCCTAGGAATGATCTTATTAGAAGAAAATAAACTAACTACCTCTTTCATTTTAGGTGTTAAATTAAAGAAAGTATTATTAAGTTCATAAAATGTATCATATTTAATTTTAATATCTGTCTTATAGCTTGCCTTTAATGCCTTTGGAAGCATAGTCTGATAACATGAAATTAAACTAGAATAAGTTTTCTCTTTCATTATCTTACCAAGTCTTAAAAGATCAGGTGTTAGTACAATATCTTTATCAACTACATAGCTAATATTGCGAAGTTCAAAATCACTTTTATCTTTAAAATCTAAAACAAAGCCTTCAAGATTTTGTCTTCCAAAAGGTACTTTAACGCGTATACCTATTTTCATATACTTTTCTAAATCTTTTGGAACATTATAATCGAACATTTTATCAAGTTTTTTATTTTGAAGTTCAACAAGTACACATGCTATCATAAAGTACCCTCCTTCTCTTATATTATAAAAGAACAAAACGAAATTAATAAATTGTAAATTTATTAATTCCATACCATAACCTCACGGTTATGATTTTTTCTACTTCACAGAAACCTATGGTTTCTCCA
>ONSL01000057.1 GCA_900320505.1 uncultured Eubacteriales bacterium | reverse complement strand
AGGTTTTTATGTTAAATGAAAAAGAACAAAAAAAATTTAATACCATTAAGGATGTAATTAATGGCATTAAAACTAGAAAGGAGGCAGAGAGTGAATTAAATTTATCTAGACAACAAATTTATAGATTAATTAATACATATAATTCTGAAGGAGAAGCAGGCTTTATACATGGAAATCGTGGAAAAACAAATTCTAATAATAAGAAAGATTTGATAAAGAAGCTTGAGGGTATATATTTAACTGATTTTTATGATTATAACTTTGAACATTTCTATCAAAAAGAAGTACTTGGAAAATATAATATTTCATATGATGTAATGTTAAAAAGATTTACTGAAGATGATATTATATCACCACTTGCACATAAAAACACAATTAGAAATTATAAAGAAAAAATGAAAGAAGTAATCGAAGAAAAAGAATCAAATAGTACTGTTGATGGTGAAAATAATGAGATAATTGATTTATTCAAATCTAGAATTATAGAAGCAGAAAAAGCACATCCAAGAAGAGCAAATAATCTTTATGTTTTTGGGCAAGATGTACAAATAGATGCGTGTCAGAAAATGTGGTTTGGTGGTATTCCATCATTCTTGCATTTAGCAGTTGATAAAGCAACTAAAAAAGTTTTATTTGGTTGGTTTGAATATGAAGAAATAACAAGAGGATATTTTGTAGTATTATTTAACGTAATAATTAATTATGGTATACCAGCAAAAATTACTGCAGATAATAGAAGTACATTTTCTGCAAATAATGCAAAGATTAAAGAATTAAAACATGCATTAACTCAATTTGGAAAAGTTTGTGAACGTTTAGGTATTGTTTTATATACATCAAGTATATCAACCGCAAAACCTAATGTAGAAAGAGAAAATGGTACATTTAAAAACAGATTAATCGCAGAATTAAGACATGAAGATATAAAAGATATTGATGAAGCAAACAAGTATCTTAATGAGGTGTTTATACCAGATTTGAATAAAGAGTTCTCTTACCAAATAGATAAAGAAACTTCTATGATGAAAGAGAACACTTATACAGAAGATGAATTAAAATTAATTATATCTGAAAGAAAAGAAAAAATAATTGATAATGCATCTTCTATAAGTTATAAGGGGAAATATTATATTCCAATTAATTTAGATACTGGTGAGGTTGCAAATTTTAAAAAAGGAACCAAATGTACTTTAATAATTGATTATGATGGAGAATATGTAGGAGAAATAGAAGATCATTATTATAAAATGCAAGTACTCGAAAGTAGAGATTCTGTTATGAAAAAAGAGTCTGAAATTAAATCAGAAAAAAAAGAACATCATGAATACATTCCTCCTAAAAATCATCCATGGAGAAAAAATATGATGCTCAGAAAATAATATTGAGGGCTCTGCCCTCAAACTCCTGAAGTTTACCGCTTCAGGCATTCAAAAAAGATTTAATCTTTTTGAATTGCATTACTTAAATGCTCAGGTCACTCTTCAGTGTTGCCTTATCCCTTTAAGTAATGCTTTTATTATACTTAATATGCGACTTTTGTCAATTGTAACATTTTTACTAATTATTGACCAAACAACATAATTTCTAGTACTAAAATATTATGTAACATTTTCACTAATTATTATTTCAAAAAAATGTAACATTTTCACTCATTATTCACACCTAAGGGCGCCATTTGAATTTCAAGAGCTTGAAAAAGTTCTTTTTTTATGTTAATATGATTGTAGCAAAGAAATTTGCATACAATATAAAAGGAACACTTGATATCCGCATGTTGAGTGTTGCCAATAAATAATTTATTGTTTTCACCTAATTCACTATTGAGTTAGGTGATTTTTCTTTTAATACTTTAGTATCAAAAGGAAGATGCCTCCCTTCATAAAGAAAGAGGCAACCACCCAACTAATCAAATGTTCCTAGAAATATTTTAACAAAATGTTAAGTGAGTAGCAATATAATTTTGAAATTATTTATAGATAATATAGTATATCAGTTGATACTTATATGATAAAAAAGAAAGTTCAAAACTTTCTTTTTAATTTGTTATTACTATTCTTGTTCCGTAATTTGCATTTGCTGCTCCTGTTGCACTATTCATTGTAAATATGCTTGATGTTGAATCTGCTACAGAGTCTCCTCTTACAATGAAACTACTTGTTGAATTTGGTGTATTGTATGCACCACTTTGAAGGCCCTTTGTTATGCTAAATGGAGTATTTTTAATGTCATCATCTGTATAATTATCATAGTATTTTGAATCAGGAAGTGTTGTAAATCCAGAGCCTGATACAGCACTGTTGTAAAGTCCCATAACATATTCAGATGTACCTCCAACCATGTCATAGATTCCACTTGTGTTTCCTGTTGTTGAACCACCTTGAGCGGTTATGTAAGATGCATTTGCATTTTTAGTAATTGCACCATTTAATCCATAAGATGATTCTGCAAGTATTGCTGCTGTTTCCCATTCAGAGTTCTTTACCATATGTATATCACCACTTAATGTATAATTTAAAAGTGTTTTCATATTGCTTGCAGAATTATAAAGTGTACTTACATTTGCACTGCGAAGAGATGCTGCACCTGGAAGTGATGTTGCAGCAGTAGTTGTTCCTGTGGCTTCATATTTTGATATATAAAATCCGTCTAAATCGCTATCAAAATGGAATGCATCGCTAGTATAGAAGTTTTCTGGTGTTGCTCCTGTGTATAAAGAATCGCCATCTTCTGTTGTACTTTTATTTATAAACTTAACACTAAATGGAAGTACTTTATATGAATATGACATTCTTGGTATCCATACAAAGTATCCAGCTACTTTTGATGCATCAATTTTAGTTCCTATAGGGCTATTATTTAATGTTGTAACATATGCACTATCATTTATTAAGGCTATATTTGCCCAATTTTTATTCGTATAATTATACCAATTATCAGTTACTGTTCCATCTGCCTTTACAAAACTTGATGATGCCTCATCATACACAACTGGTATCATTCCATCAGATATATTTGGTTCATTAGGAGTTACACTTAATTGTTCTCCTTCCATTGATATCTTTGCAGAAAAGCTTGTTCCTTCTACTTCGTTTTCTGCAGCTTCATCTATCCAAATTCTAACATCAAAATTGATTGTTTCATCTGGATCTATTGTTCCTGTTGCAAGAACTCTTCCCTTTCCATCAACACTTGCAAGTGTTGATAAAAGTTTAGCTCCTGTTGTAACATTTTTATTTTTTATTAAACTATATTTTACTTTATTATCAGCAATTCTTGTCTTGCCATCACTAAGTGCATTATCTTTTAAATATACTACATAAGATGATGCTATTGTTCCAGTATTTTTAATAGTAAATGTGTATGGATCACTAGCAAGTCCTTTAACATCTGAAAGAGGATATGAATTAGCAAGTGTAAGAGACTTTGTATCAGCAAGATTTAGAGATAAATTACCACTTGTTAGTGTACTTATCTTATCGCTTCCGTTCGTTGCAGAAAGCCATGCATAACTAGATACTGAAAAAGCAAGTATTAATCCTAGTATAAGAGCAATTAAAGCAAATGTTTTCTTTTTTAGACTTAGTCCAAATAATTTGAAAGCTTTTTTATTATTTTTTTCCTCATTTAAATCAATACTTTCTGTCTCATCAGATACAGTATCTTCTACCTCAACTTTATTATTTTGTTTTTTAACAATCGAATATAAATTATCGCTTTTTTCTATTATATTATCGTATACTAGTTCATCAAGATTCTTATGTAATTCATCTACTTCATCTACGTCTATCAAGTTTAATTCAGCTTCTAAATCATAACTTGTTAGAGGTTTATCACTCGATGTAAGTATTGCAATAATCTTGTCTCTCATCCTATTCACCTTCTATCTTACATTATACTATAAAAAAAAGACTTGGAAAAGACTAATTTTTCAAGTTTCTTTACTTTACATTAAAAGTGTATATTATTTTATTAATTTTTCTTTATCTATATGCATTATTTCTTTTACTATATCATATAATGTTAAATTATGACTATTTCTAAATACATTTTGAGATAGATACTGCCAAATATCTTCTTCTGTTATATTATATCCCTCTTTTCTAAATTCATGACTTTTTGATTTCAAAGCAGGTTCTATTCTTTTTTTTAGTTCATCTATGTTATTAAAATCCATATTCTACCTCATCTTTGCTCTTGGAAAGCTTTTATAATATACCTCTTTTAAATGATTTTCTGATACATGTGTATAAATACTAGTTGCAGCGATACTTTCATGTCCTAGTAATTTTTGAACAGATAAAATATTACATCCTTCATTTATAAGATGTGTTGCAAATGTATGTCTTATCATATGTGGAGAAATATTCTTATCAATACTTGTTTTTGCAATTATCCTATTTAATATATCTCTTACACCACGTTCTGTTAATCTAGTTCCTTTATTATTTATTAGTAAATATTCAATACTTTTCTTATTTAATTTATTATATCCATCTTTTAGATAAAGATCTAATATTTCTTCACAATACTCTCCATAATAAGCAATTCTTTCTTTATTTCCTTTACCTAATATAATTATCTTTCTTTCACTTCTATTAATATCTTTTACCTTTATGTTACAAAGCTCTCCAACTCTCATACCACTTGCATATAAAAGTTCAAGTATTAGTCTATCTCTTTGTCCAAATGGATCTTTTAAATTTGGTACATTAAACATTTCTTCCATTTCATTATATTCGAAGTATCTTGGAAGACGTTTTTCTTTTTTAGGCCCACTTATATAAATAAATGGATTATCTTTTGTATATCCTTTATTTATAAGAAAATTATAAAATGTACGTATTGCTGATAAATTTCTACATATAGATGAATTTTTTTCATTTAAATCTTTCTTTAAATACATTAAATATCTTCTAATATCACCATATTCAATATTTTCATAATCTAAACTTTCTCTATCTAGAAAATCTTCAAATTTTTTTAAATCGTCTATATAGTTTACGATAGTATATTCTGAATAGTTTCTTTCATACTTTAAATAATCTTTAAATTTTAATATGTTTTCTTCCATGTTCTTTCATCATCATCTTCTTCTACATAAAAATCATCAATTTCATTCTGACTTTCTATATTTTCTTTTATTCTTCTTTTTTCCTTTTCTCTTTCTGATTCAACTTGAATAACATCTAAATCAAGATTTTCATCTATCTCGCCTGAAAAACTGTTTTTCTTAAGTACTCCATCTTTTAATTTGGAAGATATTGCTATGCTGTTATCGAAACCTAGTCTTTTAAAATATTCATCTATCATTCTTATGTAAGTATAGTATAAATCACTATATGATCCATCTTTATTTAATCTTACATTAAGCTGCTTTCTTACATTGCTTATTAATTTGTTAAAGTTTTTAGGATTTGCAGCATACTCTAAAAGTTCATCTCCATACTCTCCAATTATAAATGAATCTGGTTCTAATAACCTTTCAAATTTATTATAAAAATTCTTTATTGTTTTAACTCTATCCTTACTATTTCTTAATAGTTTTAGGTTTCTCTCAAGTACTTTTTTAGAGTCAAGTTTTTCTTCATCTTTTTTATAAAGTATGCTTAAATCCCCTTTTCTTATTCTTATTTTGCTATCTTCATCATTCATTATAAAAATACTAGGCATGATTCCTACAGATAATTTGCCCATTATATAGCCATAATTTTTATTTTTATATTTATCAATTGTTTCATTATATTTAAAAAATATATCTGTTTCTCTATCACATTTTGTTGTTATTAAATCAATATCTTTTAAAGAGCCTCTATCAAGAACTGTATATCTGCTATTATTGTATCCGTAGCATAAATAGGTCATAAGAAAACTACCTCCAATTTAATTATATTATTAAAGATAGTTTTAATCAAGCTTCTCTATTTTTCTTTTTTTAAAACTATAGTTTAATTTTTTCAATTTCATTTGTTGTAAGACCAGTTATTTCAGAAAAATCTTTAATACTAAACTTTTTCTTTAGCATAAGCTAAATCAAAGCTTTTATAAGCCAAGGATCTATACCCTTAGTATATTCTTCTTTGTCTAAATAATCAAATTGCACATGGATAGTTATTGGGGTAAAAGGTAATCTATCACATGTTGTTACCTCTCTTGTTTCAAATCTGTTTATTAATTTTTTATTACAATCAAATGGTTTAGTATTAAAGTTTATTTGAAAATAATATTTATCTTTTAGATTCTTAAATACTAATTTATCATCTATAATAATTCTATAAATATATGTATTATTTCTATAAAGAATAACACTTGTATAAGTATTACCTTCAATATTAATTAATATATTATCTGTTGTAAAATGAGAATATCTAGAAGTTCAGCAGCTAATTTCTTAAAGAATTTATCGTGTGTTTTTAATGCCCCTTTAAATCCAACATCACTTGCAATAGGCAAAATGAAACCTTCTGATCTTTCTTTTATTTTTGTCATAATCTTTTCACCTTCTTTAGAAAGCATTTCTCGCTGCTTGGGAGGCAAAATATCATATAACAAGTAAGAGTGCAAATTTGGGGTATTTTAAAAAAAATTTTACCTCAATAGAGAGTCTAAAAAATCATTAATAACATTATAATTATCTTTATTATCTTCTAAAAGCAAATTAATCTTACTAATTAATACATCACATAATTTACTATCATTATATTTATTTTTAGATATTCTTAAATAGGTATTATAAAGATTATTATCAGTTAGATATTCATTTAATTTGTTAGATGAACTATCATAGACTATATAACTTAAATTCTTATCTTTAAGTTTACTTAAAACTTTACTATATGAATTACTTCCAAATCCTAATTCATTATCATCTTTAATTTTATAATCAAATAAATTCCAAAGAATTATAGCATCAT
>ONSL01000004.1 GCA_900320505.1 uncultured Eubacteriales bacterium | reverse complement strand
ATGCAAAAAGGTAAAATGCAGTTTTCACGATCAGAAATGCAGTTTTCTCTAGCAGTTTTGCAATTTTTACGTGCAAAAATGCAAAAACTATGAAAGAAAATGCAAATTTCATAGTTTTTAAAAAAAGAACCCTAATGGGTTCAAAAGTTAAGATAGAGAGTATTTATAAAAAATTTAAAATACTAAAAATATAAAATATATTTATTACCAAAAATATACAAAATTAACTATTATGTTATCACTCTTCTTTCTTTTACAATAAGAGTTTATCAATACTTTATGTAAAAATTATAGGAGAATTATGGGAAATTATGTTATTTTAATTCTAAAACCTTATTACTTTTATATTCTCTTTTAAATTCATCTATGTTTTTAAGTTCACTATTCATATAATTTATTTGTTCATTTAAAAATTTATTAAGGCTTTCAATGCTTTCCCTAGTTGGATCTTTAAAATAGCATTCATCAAGTGCATACATATTAAGTATATTAAAAGCTTTACGAAGTGGAGATGTAACAGGTGCATATTTAAATGTTTCAAGTTCAATTATATCAGGCTCTAATCCATAAACAGTTTTTACTGTTTCATTTGATGCAACATCATATAGTGTCTTATAGTCATCTCTTAAAAAGGCTTTCTTGCATTTCTTTATTTCATCACATATTTCTTTTCCTGGACAATCTTTTGCAAATTTTAAATATACTGCTGGATATCCATTATCATACATATATCTTCCAACTTCATTATTAGTAAGTGTCATAAAATATGAAACAAAATAATCTGATTTGCTTTCTCCTTTTCCGTCTGTTATATCAAGAAAGTAATCTATTTCTTTTCTTTCTCTTCCAAGTTTTATTTCTTCATCTATATCTTTAAAGTTTGTTTGTCTTTTGTTAATTATTTTTCCCTTTATAATATTAGTACTTATAAGTTCCTTATCTTTAGATATCTCATAGAAGAAACAAAGAGCAGGCCGCATCTTTCCTTCATTTAAAGAAGAAATATCAGTAAGTATATCATCTGGAAATAAATTTGCTTTTGTAGAACTAGTTATCCATATAGGTTTTACTCTTTTTAAAGCTTCCTTTACTACTGGACTATTTATATCATATCTTGCAAGAACATCAGTTATATAAACACCTACTAAATAATTACCATTAGGTAGTTTTTCACATGATATTCCATCATCAACTGCTCTTGTTTTTGGTGCATCAATTGATATTATTTCTTTGTCAATTAAAGGTATTCCATTTACATTTTTTATATTCTTTGAACTTTCCAATATATCCTTAGGAAATATAAAACTAATAGAATATTTCTTTTCTAGATCTGATATTATCTTATCTTTATCTTCTTTCTTATCAGTTACTTTATCAAATATTTTGTTATAATAATTTTCTTTTTCTTTATATAATTTATCTCTTGAATCAAGTTTTTCTATTTTTCTTTCTAATTTCTTTAATATTAGTTTTTTTTCATCAAAAGATAATTTAAAATCTTTTGTATTATAAATTATTTTTAATAACTCCTCATAAAATTTTATATCTTTACTATTTGATTCCAAGTCTTCTATTGCATCAATATACTTATAATATATATTTTTGCAAAGAGAAGAACCATTCTTATCCTTTATACTTACAAGAAAAGGAGACTTTGCAAATATCTTCTCTATATATTCTATATTTCTAGTTTCAAAAAGTTTCATAATAACACAATATGAATTAGAGTTTTTAATTTCTATTTCATCTTCTAAATGCTCTACTCTTTTTCTAAATTTATATAATCTTTTTCTTGTTCTGTTGCTTATTTTATTATCAAGTGATATATCTTCAATTTTAGCATATATTCCTTTTAAATTTCTTAAAGCATCTTTTCTGTCAATTTCAGGATTAGTTGATAGAAGATGTTCTATTGTTAAGACATAATTAAAGAGTGCATTGAAATTAATTCCGTTTTGATAGTAATAAAGGATAAATTTAATTGCATCGAAGAAACTATTTGTAACCGATGAATTCGGCATATATTTTTCTTCACGAATTATATCATCTAGTGATAACACTACTACTTTCTTACTTTCAATTAATTTCTTTACACTCTCACTCATTCTAATCCCTCCTATTTTTACTTACAAGCTCAATACTTATTGATTCTTCTTTTATTCTCTCAATAAGTCTTCGGGCTTTTACCTTAGAAGGTGCGCTTTCTCCTGCTAAATGTTCTTCAAGTTCTGCAAGCGACAAGTTTGACGTAAAAAACGTTGGAAGTGCTTCATCCATCCTATACTGCAGTATTGGAGCAAGCACTTCATCTCTGTTCCAGCTAGTCACATTTTCCGCACCAATATCATCTATAAGTAAGAGAGGTGCCTTTTTTACTTCTTCAAATCTTTCATCATAAGAATCTTTAAAAGATGATTTTAAACTCCTTAAAAATTCTGGATAATAAACGATTACACTTTTTACTCCTTTCTTAGCAAGTTCATTAAAAAGTGCCGAAATCATATATGTTTTTCCAGATCCAAAAGATCCAGTTAAATATATTCCTTTTACTTTTTCTTTCTTTAAATATTTATCAGTAACCTCTTTAAAATATTTTATTATTGGAAGACGTTTTTTATCATCTCTATAAAGATTTTTATATGATGCAAGTTTTAAGCGTGATGGCTCCTCATAAAATTTGACACTGGAAGTTTTAAGATACTCTTCCATCTTTGAGCATGGAACCTCTGAAAATATTATTCTCTTTCCATACTTATCAGGTGTTAATACATATCCTTTAACATCAAGTTTGCAATCATCTAAACTTTCACATTTAGCACACTTTTTTCGCATATCAACACAGGTTCTTAATATACTAGTATATTTGTAAAGATCTTCTTTTGGAATATCTAAACTCGCAACATAGTTTTTAAAATCTTCATCTAAAAGTTCTCTATTAAAATTCTTTTCAAGGTCAACATGGTGGTTATCAAAAGTAATTTCATTTATTTTTTTCATAACATCACCACCCAA
Organism: uncultured Eubacteriales bacterium; assembly: GCA_900320505.1. Taxonomy (GTDB): domain Bacteria; phylum Bacillota_I; class Bacilli_A; order RF39; family UBA660; genus UBA2730. Next base: position 36,468 of record ONSL01000004.1, on the reverse strand, counting down.
ATTCTAATTTTATTTTAATATGATTTTTTTGATATGTAAATATTAAATTATTATTTTTTTAAAATTCATATTTTTTTAAATCATTTGTTAAATCAATTTCTATTGTTCCGCACCTCTTTGTATCAAGTATTTTTACGTTTTTATCTTTTAATCTTTTAATTGTATCTTTGCTAGGATGATTAAATTTGTTATTAACTCCTGCTGATATTAAAGCATATTTTGGTTTTATTACTTTTAAAAGAGCATTACTTGTACTAGTCTTGCTTCCATGATGACCTACTTTTAAAATATTTATTCTAGGAAGATCATAATTTTTTAATATATATTTTTCACTTTCAAAATTAGCATCACCTGTAAAAAGCATATTTATATTTTTATATTCTCCATAAAGAACATTGCTTGATGAATTCTCTCCATTTAAATTCTTGTTTAACTCTATAAAATAAAAATTGCCTAACTCTATCTCATCTCCTTCTTTTAATTTATCTACCTTTATTATCTTCTTTAAATCTTTCTCTAAGTAGTTTTCTCTATTGCTATTTATATATACTTTATTAACTTTGAAATTTTTGGCTATACTTCTAGCTTCTCCCATATGATCTGCATCGCCATGAGTAAGAACCAAAAAATCAAGTTTTCTAATTCCTTTACTTTTTAGATAAGGAAGAGTTCTATTAAGTGCTATTTCATGATTATTCTTTCCTTTAAATACCATTTTACCTCCTGTATCTATTAACATGCTTTTATTCTTGTTATGAATAAGAAATGAATCTCCCTGTCCAACATCTATCATAGTAATATAATCTTTATCAAATATATTATAAAAATTATAGTGAAAAATAAAAATTAAAACATATAATATTATGAATGCTTTTTTATCAAAATATATAAATAATAATATTAATAAAACATATATTATATAAACACTTATATTTAATTTGCCTACTATTAAATATGTATCTATATTATTTAAAAATAATAAACTTTTTTCTAAAACTAATATTAATATATTGTAAATTGGTTCAAGAATTGGAAACAAAAGTACAATTATCGATGATGGAAAAAGTATATATGTTACAAATGGTACATAAAATAAATTATATATAATTGATAATAAATTTATACTATAAAAATTATAGAGTGTTACTGGAAGACTTACTAAAAATGAAATTAGTGATGTTAAAAATAGCTTTATTATATAATTACTATATTTATTTAATAAATTACTTCCAAGTATCAATGTAAAGCTTATTAAAAACGAATATATAAATCCTATATCAAATATAAAAAATGGATTTATTAAAAGTGTTATAGAAAGAGTTAATATAAATATGCTTATACTATCAACATAAAAATAATATATTTTATTAATACTTAAAAGAGTAAAAAATAAAAATGCTCTAATAATAGATGGAGAAAATCCAATTAAAAGTGTATATAAAGCAAGAAATAAAATTGCAATAAAATATCTTTTTTCTTCTTCTATCTTTAATTTTTTTAATACTTTTAAAATAAAATCTGTTATAAAACCTACATGCATTCCACTTATTGCAAATAAATGACTTATCCCTACATTTCTCATTGCATTAATATATTTTTTATCTACTTCATCTTTATTACCTAATAGTACAAGTTTTAAATATTTTTTATTTTTAAACAAATCAAAATACTTATTAATATTATTTTTTAGTATAAATATTATATTATTTGATTTAGAAATATACTTAATTTTATCAATATGCATAGTATAAAATATTTTATTTCTATATGCATATTTTTTATAATCAAATGTATTAGGTACTCTTAATTTATCTATTTCATTTAAACCTCCATATACCTTAACCTTATCACCAAGCATAAAATTTAACTTGCCATAATATGATCCATTTATATATTCGTTTGAAACTTTTAAAAGAATACTTGTCTTACAATCTTTATAATTTATTTTTGTAACAATTCCAGTTAAACTCTTTACATTTTTGTTTAAAGACGATTTATACCCTATTTTTATTCTAAAAAAAGATATTAAAGAAACAATAAAAAATATTATTATATAAAGCCATTTAGACAGTAAAAGAGTCCTTAACTTTATCATATATGCTATCTCCAATACCATTTACTTCTTTTAACTGTTCAGTACTAGTAAATGGATGCTCTTCTCTATACTTTATTATTGCATCTGCTTTAGCTTCTCCAATTCCGTTTACTGTCATTAACTCTTCTTTTGTTGCAGTATTTAAATTTACTACAGTACTGTTTGTACTAGTGTCACTTTGAGTATCATCTGATATACAAGCATCATTTTTTATTCCACCATTTCCCTCTAAACATTTATCTTGTTTTACTTGTTCTTCCTCTTTTGTCTTAGTAAAGTTTAATACTTCTTCTTTCGAATATACTATTATTACCATTTCATCTTTTAATTTTTTAGATAAATTAATTACTTCTGTTGAAGCATTATATGTAAGTCCTCCTGCAGCATTTATTGCATCTTCTACTCTTAATCCGTCATTTAATGTATAAAGTCCCGGACTATTGACCTCTCCTTTTACATCAACTTTAACTTCTTTTGCTTCTTCTTTTTTCTCTTCTTTTTTACTTTCTACTTTTCTTTTTACCATCACTTTCTTCTTTGTAACAGATGCATGTTCTTTCTTAAATATTTTCTTATTATTATAAATATAAAATATACTAGAAAAAGATCCTATTAAAACTAATAATACAATTAATATTGTTTTTCTATGCCTATATGTAAAACTCATTTTTTCACCTCCTATTATATATATACGAAAAAAATTTAAAAAATTTGCACTTTTATTAAAAATAAATAAAAAAAATTGCATTTTTTTGCAATTTCTTACATATAATAAATATTTTATAAAACAAATGAAAGCAATATTTTTATAAATTCTCTCATCATTTTTTCTGTTTTTTTTGGAAGATGAGAATCCACAATTATTTTTAGAATTAATGATTTATGTTTTATTAATTCTTCAACACTATTTATATTTAGCTTATCAAATATTTCAAAAACAGAATTAACAAACATTATTCTATCTTTATCTTCATAACTTTCAACCCATTTTGCCATAGCATCTGAAAGAAGAATGCTCTCCTTTGAAAGCTTTACTTTCTTAAACTTATTATCATCTACTTGCCAAGATAAAAAATCATGTGCATATATTCCCTTTATACTTGATTTAATAACAGAATAATCATCATGCCTTAAAAGAAGGCCAAAGAATGAATAATTTGGTATTATTAATTTTACCTTTGAAATAGTATCTTTGTATTCAGCACTTTGATATGCCTTTTTTCTAAAGCCTGGACCATCATTTGAATAAATTTTTATTATTTTCTTCTTTACAAATCTGTTAGCCTTCATTCCAGCATATACTGCAAGATGTCCTCCTTTAGAATGTCCTCCTAATATTAAATTTTTATTTATCAAAGTAAATCCATTTATATAATGAAGAGCAGATACTTCACTTGGAACCTCATCATAACATGCAAGATAAAAGTCTTCTTTCCATCCACTTATTAATTCATCAGTTCCTTCAAAAGAAATATATGATGTTTTATCATCTAAATCAATTGTTAAAGCACAAAACTGTTCATTGTTATCACCAATATATTTATAATTATAAAGTTTTAAATCTTTATATCTTTTAGTTTTATAGATTTTCTTTAATATCTTTAAAGCACTTTTATGTGCAGTTATTTTGTTTTTTTCATCCTTTAACCACTTTATATAAATTGTTGCTGCATCTTTTAAAGAAATCTTTGCAAGACGACTTACTGGAACAATACCTTTAAGTTCAAGATAGCTTAAAGATGATAAAATAACATTATCAACTTCATTAAAAGGTTCCTTGTCAAACCTATATTTTCCATATTCATCTATATAGTCTAGTATAGTCATAATTTTCTCCCATATTTATTAGTATAACATAATTTTTTCTTACTCAAAAGACTCAATTAATGGTATAATGTTAATAGGAGATGTCATATGAAGGATTTGTTAGAACGTAATATTAGCTTTTTAAAATTAAGTGACAATGTTAATAAGGCATTAAAAGAAAATGACATTAAGACGGTAAATGAACTATGGCATTTAACAAGAAAAGATTTAAAAAAGATGGGACTTTCTGATAAAGAAATCACATCAATTATAATAAAAATGGAATTAAATGCACTTGATTTAGGTGGAAAAAGTTATTAATAGATTGGACTAGAGCTTATGACTGCTTTAGTCTTTTTTATATAAATTTTGCATTTTCCATAATCTCTTGTATTTATAATAGCAGTTGATCCATAATCCATGTATCCAAATATTTCATATGATAAGCCTTTAAATTTTCTAGGGTTTAAAAAACCTTTAGCATTCTTTTTTATAGGACTTTTATTTAAATCATATACCCTCCACCTAGTAAAAGTTGGGGGAAGATTTAAATACTTTTTTTCAAGTTTTACATCATTTGTTTTTCTGAAGTTTCCTACTCCATTTATAATATTTGTATTGTCAAAAAAACAAGCATCATCAAAATCAATTTCATTATTAAACATATAATTTCCATATTTATTTTTAAACCAAGAAGTATCCTTTCCCTTTGATATTTCTATGTGACAATGAACACCAGTTGCATTTCCTTTTGTCCCCATAGAACCAAGCCTATCACCTTGATTAAATATATCACCTTTTTTTGATCTTAAATTATCGTCATGTACTGTCATAAATGTTGCATAACCTATTTGTCCATTTGCAAATCTTACTTTATTTAAACTTTGATACATTGCTTGTCCACTTTCTTTATATACTTTTATACATTTGCAACTGCAAGGAGCAAAATACTCATATTTAACTCCTTTTACTTTGCCTCTTATATCATTTGCAAGTATTCCTTTATGACTGAATGATTCATTTGACCCTTCTGTTATATAAACATCTTCAAAAGGACATAGAAAATCCTCAGTTCCCTCTCTTACACTTTTTTCTCCTCTATACATAAAAACACCTCTAACATATTTTATGTTAGAGAAATTTTTAGCTTAATTTAAATATCCAATTTTTTACCATTTACATAAAGTGAATATCCATTAAGATTTATATTTGAATATGAACTATCTTCATCATCAAGACTTGTAACATATGAATCACCAGTAAGTGTTAAAGTGGATGATTTTGAAAGAGTAAGTGATATTTTTTTAGCGATATTATCCTTATTTATTTGCGTACTTAACTTTGAATTAGTAAGTTTAATAGAAAGTGTTGATATTTTATCTACTTCGATATTTCCTTCTATGTCTTCGCCATATAAATACATTTTAACTGTTCCGCCATTAGAACCATTTTGTCCCCACTCACTAGTTCCACAAATATCTAATAAAACTCCACTTCCATATTTTAAAGTTGTATTAGTAAGATTTATTTTTGCATTTGTATTTGTTACAAAAAACATTGGTGCAGTCTTATAATACGTGCTATCTGATGATATTTCAAGAGACGAATCTTTTGCTGTAAATGAGCCTGTTCCAACACCAGCATCTCCACTCATTGACTGATATATCATAACACCTGAAGAGTCGGTTTTATTGTCCTCTCCACGATTTCCTTTACCAGATGCTTTTAGATTACTATTTGTAACTGATGCACTATTTTTTCCTTCAACTACAACCATTTGAGAATTATTTGCAACTCCACTTACTTTATTTATACTTATCTTTCCAGTTGAATATATGATGGGAGATCCAGTACCATTTGTTTTTAGTGTACTATTTGAAACAGAAACAGTTCCTTCTCCTCTATCAGTTGCAAGAGTTGCTGAAGAATTACCATTTGTTGTTATCTTTAAATTATTTCCATTTATCTTGCCTCTATTTGTTGCATCAAGTCCTCTGCTACTACTTTCTCCTTTTGTTGTTATACTGCTATCTGATATATTTATTTTAGAATTTTCTCCTGTTGCAAATACGGCATTAGCACCCTTACCATTAGTATTTATAATACTATTTTTAATATTAGCACTTCCTTTTGTAACAACTATTCCAGCATTTATTCCATAAAAATCCGCATTTTCTGTTGAACTTGAATCACCAGTCTTATTAACTGATATATTACTTGCAGTAAGAGTTCCACCACTTACAAGTATTGCATTATTATCACCTTTACTACTTTTATATTCGCCTTCAGTTAAACTTTTACTATCTGTTATTTTATTGTCACTACTATATGTAGCCGTTGACGTTCCACCATTATTAAAATTACTTTCATTTTTGTTTTCTTTCAAAACACTATTAACATAATTTGCTGAAAGCATAATAACGATTGTTAAAAGTATTACACTTAATATATATATAGTTTTTTTATCATTTTCACTTAATGTTTCTTTAACGCCTTTATTATTAAATCTAGACATTATTAGATAGATAACTATCATGCTTATTAATATACTTAATATTGTTATAACAACATAATATGAAATATTATTTTTACTCTTGTCTTCAGGTGACTGAGTTCCATATTGTCAATATTTATAAAATATATAAAACCCTTTATTTATAAGGTTTTATGTACATATCAGTTTATTTGGGTTTATTCGAATTTATATGTTTTTAGGTACTTTACGCATCTAATTACGTACCTAAATTATTTTAATAAATTCTTTTAAAATGTTTATAAATGCTAAAGGATTTTCTTTAATTTCATTTTGTAATTGATTAGCTTCATTAATTAAAGATTCATTTTTTTCTTTGTTTTTCTCTATATAATCCTTATTATAATCGATATGAAACAATGAATTCAATTTATCAATATATTCTTGATTCAATTTTTCTTTTGGAATATCACTGATTAAGACAAACCATCCTAATAATATGTATGTAATATCTAATGGTTCTTTTTGTGAATTACATAGATATTTAAGACAAAGATATAGCAACAATTCAATAAAATATGTATTTTGTTTTAATGAAACAATATGTAGATCTAAATCATCTTCTTTTCCTAATTCAACAATCGCATTAACCATTAGTGTACTATGAGCAAAATTACATAAACTTTCGTATAAATCATCTAGCATATCATTTAACTGATCATTAGTTACTTCATCAAACAAATTTTCATCTAGTTCTTTTAATAGCACTCCGAAATTATCTCTTATTTGATATGGTTTTGTATATTCTCTATCTTTATATTTTATGGATAAATTAATATACTCTTTATATGTATTTTCATCCTGACTAATTAACATAGCCATCATTATATTCTCAAAGCATGACCTTAACAAGGTATTTGCATCTGATATAGATTTATTTTTTATTAATCTATGTACATTTTTTAAAGTCAATTTTGACTGAAATAATAAATTGGTTGTTTCTGGTCTTACTTTGGCGTCAGTACTTAATTGTTTGATATACTTTGTTATATATTTTCTTAACTTACCAATAAATTTAACTTTTGTTTGTTCTTTTATAATTTTTTTTAATCTATTTAGTTCTGGTTCCGATAATAAATAAACAAATTGTTTCCATTGTTCTTCTGTCAATTCAGATTGTATTTTTTTAATATCTTCTTCTGTAATCAAAATAACCACCTCTTGTAATTTACTATTATATCAAAAAAGAAGTAATTTGATAACTACTCCTTATGCAGTAACTCTATAACTTACTGGCGTCATTTTCATATCCATTATATCTTTATATGTATATGTTTTATAATTTGGGAATTCTGAATTAACATTAGTAACCATATACAAAATATAATTTTCTTTATGTTCATTCATAAATTTTAATTCTCCTGAAGATAAATTAAATACTTCTTTATTACCTTGAGTAGCTTTAACTTCAATATATTTTTTAATGCCATCCTCAATATATTCAATATCATATGGTGAAAATTTATATGTTTTACTTGTATGGAATAAATCATTATCTTCTAATAATTTAGATTTCAATAATTCATATACAAATTCCTCACCTTTTAAACCATTACTACTTCTAGTTCTATTAACTTCTTCAATTTCTATATCTTCTTTTCCAGTTACAAGATTTCTTTTACAAGTAACTATAACATTATTTTCATAAGAAAAACTATCATCAATCTTTAATTTTTGACCTACACCTTTACCTTCTTTGAAAACACTTGTTAATAAAATACCTCTTGGACCAACAAGTTTTACTAAAAAATTTAAAGTATGTGTTTCTGGATAATAAACAAAGCCATTAACTACAAAAGCATAATCTCCATTTTCTTCCATTATTTTATCAAGTATTAATCTATTATTAATATTGAAGCCATCTTTTCTATAATCAAAAGAAATTGGATAATGAATCATTAGTCTACCTAAATGTGTATTACTATTATGTGATGCATTAATTATATTGGCAGTTTCAGATATTTCTTCCTTTATATACATGCAATACGATGCATCTACATCTAATTTTTCTCCATTAACTAATATATTATCAAATACAAATATATCAGTCACATTTGTTTTATTCTTTTCATTTTTTCTACAAGCGTCAATTAAATCATTTGGAATCTTATTATCATCTACTCTACAATTCATAGTACGCAATTGTAGTATATCATTTCTCCATTTATTTGGATCTTTACTTTGATTAAGTTCAGTTTCTACACTAGCTGTATGACCTTTTTTATAATTATTATACATTCCATATCTAAGTGATGTTTCAGATATTTTAAATTTTAACTCCTTCATACTTACCTCCAAACTAATCTAACCAATCCTCATCTATTTCCTTTAATTGACTAAAAATATGATCTAAAAGGATATAAACCAAATTAACATCCCAACCATTTCCTGCTCTTTTTGATAATTGAGTATATGACTGATTTCCAAATACTATATCAACCTTTCTTCCAACACCATCTAATCCTTCTAATCCCATTAATCTAAATTGTTCTGTTACTGACATCTTTCGAACAATTTCTTTATCTTTAGATGGTTCTATTACTCTTAAACTATTATGCTCAGGCATTGTTATAGTTATTGAATATCCATCTGTTTTTATTTTTTTGTTATATACATCAAAGCACAATGCTTTTTTAACTTTGAAGCTATCAATATTATGTTTTTCTTTTAAGTGATCAATTTGTTTTTCTGATAAATACATTTCTTTAGGAACATATCCTTTTGGATCTAGAAAATCCGCCATTAGTAATCCATTATGAACTTCTTCGGGAACCATTGAAAAATCTTTTGGTAACCCACCTAATCGAGCAAACATCCAAACTCTCTCACGATTTTGTGGTACACCATAGTCTTTACTATTCAAAAGTGCAACTCTTAATGGTTCATCTTTCTTACCAGCAGAATATCCCATTTTTATTAACATATTATCCATTTGTTTTCTAGTAGATTCAAATTTTTTTGAAAAGAATCCTTTAACATTTTCTAGTAGAATATATTTTGGCTTTTTTGCTTCACATATCCTCATAATATGTTGAAATAATGTTCCCCTACCATACGGATCATCTACTCCTTTTTGCATTCCTGCTGTTGAAAATGGTTGACATGGAAATCCTCCCATAAATATATCAAAATCTGGTACGTCATCTGGATTTAATTTTGTAATATCACCAAAATTTTTAATACTTTTACCTTTAGAATCTTTGTGATTTAAATCATATAACTCACATGCATATTTATCTATTTCAGAATAGCCAATTATTTCAAATTCAAAATTAGGATATTTTTCTTTTAATCTATCTAAAGCAAAATGTCCTCCACCATAACCAGCGAATCCTTCAAATACTCTTAATACCTTTTTCTTTTTCATAAACTTCTCCTTCTCTTGTTGTGACACTATGACATTAACTATCGGTGTAGTCTATACCTAAATCTAATGTCATTCTGTCATTAATCTAATATATCGCTGACTTTAATATTGTAATATTCAGCTATTTTTCTTACTACTTCATTATTAAGTTTTCTACTACCTTTTTCATATTTATTATAAGTAGAAATATCTATACCTAAATAATCTGCAACTTCCTGTTGAGATTTTTTATTTTCTGTACGATACTCTTTTATTCTAAATCTAGCTCTAGCTTGAACTCTTTTTTCAGTATCCTTTAATACATCTTTAAAACTATCTCTAGGTTTTCCTACTATTCCTTTAGACTCAACTGCATCTAATCTATAATTAGTGAAAAATAAATGTTCTCTAACATGATCAGATTCAGGTACATTTTCAAAAAAATAATCAACATGAATCTTATAGAAATTTGCTAATGCTTTTAAAACTGAAGGTGGTACACATCTATCACCTAATTCATAATGCTTATAAGTAGAAGCATTCATACCTAATACCTGGCAAATTTCTCTTTGTTTATATTCACGACTTTTTCTAATAGCAGCCATATTGTTTCCAATAATAATATCCATTTGTTTTCTATTTTCCATGAATATCCTCCTATTCTCTTCTTGATACCATTATAACATATTATTTCCATTTTGGAACATTTTTAATAAAATTTGTTTAAAAATAGTTGACAATATGGAACTTAAATAGTATATTATAATTGTATTTCCAAATTGGAACTTTTATTTTAAAAATAATATTGACATTTTGGAACTACCAGTTCTTTGAAAATTTATAAGTTGCAGAAATCACCGATATGCTGTAACTCAAAAAATGCAAGGTAAATAACCCTATTGGCACGGGAGTTATGAGATAACTAAAATCTCAAATATAATCACACTACCCTATTTAGGGTTAGAAAGGAGGAAACATATGAATAAAGAAGTATTAGATTCTATAGTACCTACTATGAGTGATGATGAAATAGTAGAATTAGTTCATAATCACTTATGTGGATTAAGAGTAATACAAAACAAAGATCGTGAAGATATAAGAATAGAATATGGTCTTAAAGATGATATTGAAGATAGTTCAAGAGAAGAATTAATAAATGCATTATATAAAATGAATGAAATAATAATGAATAACAGATAGGAGGTTTGATATATGACTGCAGTTGAAACATTAGAATTATTATCTAAACAATGGTGTACTTTACAAGACTTAATGAAATTAACTAGTCTTGGTAGAAATTCAGCACTAAAAATTAGAAAAGAAATAATAACAGATCTTACAGATCAAGGTTATAAACTACCATGTAATTTAATACCAATGTGTGAAGTAGTTAATAAACTAAATATTAATGTTCCTTACCTTAAGGATATGGCAGAACTGGAGAAATAAATGAAACCTATAGAAGAATTAAATATAGCCATAAAAAAAGACAACATTATTGATGGAATAATGAAGTCAAATGGATTATATTGCTTAGTTGCAGAACCAAAAGTTGGTAAGTCATTCTTAGCATTACAGCTTGCCAACTCTTTGGTAAATAATAAACAATTCTTAGGATTCAATACTAATCCCACATCCGTCTTATATGTTAGCACAGAAATCTCAGAATTACAACTTAAAGAAAGATTAGAAATAACCGGATATACTTTTAAACCTAATTCGTTCTTCTTTGTACAAAAAGATGAACAACATAAATTATGTATTAGAGATGATTTATTATTAGATTTAAAAGAATTCTCAGAAACTTATAATGGGAGATTTGTAATTATAGATATTATGTGTGGTATAGATTATGGATATGAAACTGACATTAATAATTATAGTGATGTTATGAAGAATATGTTTGATAAATATAGAGAACTTGCTAAAAAATATAATCTTACATTTCTTCTAATACATCATTTAAATAAAGAAGGTAAAACATTAGGTAGCACAGGCATTGATGGTAATATGAATGGTATATTAACATTAATCAATAATAAAGATAATACTTATACTTTAAAAATAATCAATAGAGACTTTGAAGAACAAAATCTTAATCTTATAAGAAATGATAAACTTGAATTTGAAATTATTAATGAAGATAATACTGAATTAGATTTTAATCTTAGCGTATTTATGAGATATGTAATTAAGAAGAAAGAAGTAATATTTACTCCAGCAGAAATGATAGCAGAATTAAATCTACTAGTTACCCCTTCTCGCTTTGGAAGATTACTAAATAGTAATATTAAAAGATTAGAAAAAGAAGGTATATATGTTGAGCTAAATAGAACTGCTACTTCTAGAAATTACAAAGCTAAGTTTATAGATCCACTTACTTTAGATGAATAAGGTTTTACGATTTATCCTAACTCACATTTGGTCTATGACCTAGTGAGATAAGTCATAAAATGACTTCTTTCCGTGGTATAATGGAATTGAGGTGAAATCTTATGAAAAATAAATTCATTAGAGAACAAATAGATATATTAAAAGGCGAAGGACATGATTGGGATTTATTAAGTACAAGTTCATTATATAAAAAAGAATTAAGAAAAAATACTAGTAAAGTGGAAATGATACAATCATATTTAAATGCTAGCAAAAAAATGTATGATGTATTTAAAACAAATAATCATCCTGCTCCTGGACTTTCAGTGATATGGAGTAATCCATTATGTATTCCATTCTTATTTCTATGTAGGCATACAACTGAATTATCAATTAAATATTATCTAGAAAAACACAATATAAATTTTAAGTCAATGCATGATATCAAAAGTTTATATAAAAAGACAAACATAAACAATAAAGAATATGATGAATTAATAGAAGCATTTAATATTCTAGATAAAACTGGTACTATGTTAAGATATAGTGTAGATAATTCAGATAATGAATTTAGAGACAAACCATATTTTGTAAAATCAGATCAAATTATAATTTATACCGAGAAATTAAGTAAAGAGTTATTAGAACTAAGCAACCAATAATGGTTGTTTTTCTTTTGTAAAGGAGGTTTTAAATGTATGATGGATATCAAGTATTAAGATTTGAAAATAATTATAAAAGTAAAGATTTATATCTTATAGGAAATGAAATGAATAATAGAATTGGTACAGGTAATTATGATAAAGAAAGAACTAAATTTAATATTAAGTATAAAGAACTAGAAAAAGATAATTTATATCAAGATGTTAAATACAAATTAGAAAGTAGAAATATTGAATATCTTCACAAAACTAAAACTAATCTATTAAATGGTGTAACTATATCAAGTGGCCCAGAGTTTTTTATGACTCTGGGTTTACCATTTAAAGAAACAGATAGAAAATATAAAACAGGTAAAAAAGAAGGACAAAATATATGGACACCTGATATTAAAAGTAAAGATGATATTCCTGAAGAAGTAATTAAATATTTTGATGAAAGTTATAACTTTTTAAAAGAATTAGTTGGAGAAGAAAATATAGTAATGGCTCAAGTACATTTTGATGAAGACACTCCTCACCTACAAGCTTACTTTTTACCAGTAGTAAATGAAGTAAAAAGAAAATGTTATCAAAGAGATAAAGATGGTAATTTGATAAAAGAGATAAAAAAAGATAGAAATGGAAAAGATAAAGAAGTACCTATTCTACTCAGAGATAAAAATGGTGAGATGGTGTATGAAACAGTTAAAGGTAAATTTTTAAATAACGATCAATTTTGGAAAGATTTAGGAGGTAGAAATTCTTTTTCGAAACTGCAAGATAGATTCAACAAATACATAACAAGTAAAGGTTTTAATTTAGATAGAGGTGAAATTGGTGCTAATAAATATCATCAAACTAAATTAGAGTATCATATTAATGAATTAAAGGCTGAAGAAAAGAAATTAAGTAAAGATTTAAATAATTATAAGGATAAAATAAATGAAGTTAAAAACGTATTAGAAACATCTTTAAAAGATATTAATTCAGATTTAAAGAAAAAGATTATTGGATATAGCAAAAAAGAAGTAGAAAAACTTATGGATGATTTTGATAACCTTACAAGATTAAATACAATAAAAACATATGAATCAAAAGATAAAGATGATAAAATCACTTCCCTATCTATAGAAAATGATTTTTATAAGAATAATAGAAAACTTATTAAAAGTGAAAAGATAAGACACGAACAATCTAAAGAATTATCTAATAAAGATGAAGAACTTAAATATTATAAAAATGCTTTTAGTAAAGTAACTCGTGCTTTAGATATTATTACGAAAAGAAGACCAATGCCATATATACACAATTATGTATCATTTGCAGAATCTGTTATGGCTGGTAAAAGAGCTCGTGAAATGGATGAAAAAGCACAAAGAGAATTTGATGAAGCTAATAAGAAAGGGGAAGATATATGGCCATAAGACAAGTTAAAAGCAAATATGCTACTAAAGATGGTAGAACTTGGGTAGTAGATATAACTTATAGAGATTACTTAGGTAGACCTAGAAGATATCATTCTAAAAAGTTTGCAACTAGAAGAGAAGCTAAAGATCATGAAGCAGAATATAAAGTTAATATTAAAAATATGACTGAATTTACTGATTTAACATTTAAACAATTAATTGATGAACATTATAAATATCAACAAGATAAAGTTAAATCAACTACACTCTATAATTATAGAAATATGATGCCTTATCTTGAACCTTTATTTAATATCAAAGTTGAATCATTTAATATAAGACACTTTGAATTATGGAGACAATCAATGAATGAAAAGAAAATATCTACTAGATATAAAAATGGTGTTTATAAATATTTAAAAGCAGTTATGAATTTTGGAACTAAATGGTATGATTTAAACTTTGTTAAAGTTTATAATAAAATGACTAATTTTACTAATCCAAATGAAAGAAAAAAAGAAATGTCATTTTATACACCAGAAGAATTTCAAAAATTTCTATCTGTTGAAAATGATGTAAAATTTATATGTGCATTTCAAACACTATTCTATTGTGGACTTAGAAATGGTGAACTTAGAGGATTAACATGGAATGATATTAACTTTAGGAAAAGCTGTTTATCAGTTAATAAAAATATAACTAAAACACCTGATCCTATAACTGGTAAACCATACACAGTATCAAGTCCTAAAACAATGTCTAGTTATAGAACTATACCTATTCCTAATTTCTTATTAGAATACTATAAAGATCTATATGATGATTGTAGTTCTTACTATAACTTTAATGATAACTGGTATGTATTTGGAAATATTGATCCATTGCCAGAAACTACTTTAAGAGATAGAAAAACTAAAAATGCTTTTAAAGCTGGAGTTAAAGATATAAGAGTTCATGATTTTAGACATAGTTGTGCATCATTACTAATTGATAGTGGTGCTAATATAACATTAGTAGCTAAGTACTTAGGACACTTTAAAATTGACGAAACACTAAACACCTACTCTCATATGTACCAAAATAGACTTGAGAACATAGTTCAAATTATAGAAGTTCAAAATACTAAATTATTAGAAAGTAAGCAAAAAGAATTACCTGAACTCAAAGAAACAATTATTGATTATGAAGATGCTAATTATTACGATTATGATGAAGATTTAGATAATAAAAAAGAAGATGACCTAGTCCTTTAATGGGCTAGGTCATTTTTTAATTCAAGTAATTCTTTTATGGGCGCATTTTCTATGTCTTCAGGAATAATTGGATTATCTGTTGGTAATATAGCAGCAGCTTCTATATCTTTTTTTCCTATTTCATATGCATTTTTTATACTTATATTTTTTATAAATATTTCATATTCATACAATGGTAACATCTTTCCAGCATTTGATATAACAGGGAAAATACTTATTTTAGGATTCTTGCCAGATATAACTTCTTCTAATATTTTTATATTATTATCATTATTACAATTCATTTGATGAAAACGAGTTGCCATATTAATAATAGCATTTTCTTTTATGCCCTCAGGAATCTCAATTTTACCAGTTATCATTACTCTATAATCATATATGTCTTTTTTATCTACTCCTTTAATAAAAGATAAAATTATTTTTTCATTCTTATCATCTTTGGTTGATACATCAATTATATCTTGAAATACTTTTTTTGCTCCTTCCTCATTTTCAAACACAAAACCAATTTTAATAAAATCTTTATTACTTATATCACCCAAATACATGATACCTTTCCACTTAGCTACATCCCAGTGATTACATTTTATCATATCTGAAGAATATATATTATCATGTGATACATTTTTAAATAAATTCCCAGATTCCACATCATATTTTATATCTTTCTCTTCATTGAATGGATATATTTTATTTTTTTCTTTTTTGGGAATATCAATTTTCAAATCAGAATACCATTCCTTTTTTCTACTTATTAGAATATCTGGAATATCGCTATAGTCATCATTACCAAAAATTTTGTTTAAGTTGTAAAGACTACTTGTATGGCTTAAAGCTCTTTCAAATGTCTTGTCATCATCAAATAATTCTTTAAATATTCCCTCATCCTTATAAATAAAATTAACAGCAAATATATTAGCCAATAATTTGAATAACATATCAGTAATAATCTTATGATTTTCTATAGATATATCACATAAATCAATTGTATCAATTTCAATTGTATATGTCTCAATACCATTAAATGTATAAATCGCATTAAAGTTACCTGTATTTTTTTCTTGCAAATCAATTACGATATCACCACGCATAAAAATACCTTTATTAGTCATAGTTGCAAAAGTATTTTCTAATAAACCTAATATAAATTCTGCAAATCTTTTATACATTTTAGTACCATTATAATGTATAAGAATTTTATTTCCACATATTCTTGATTCTATTGTTTTTTCTTCATTATCGTTATATATAGGACTTGAAATATTATGAATCTTCGATTCTTTGTAAAAATCAGAAATATATTTATCTACTATTTTTTTATCATTTTTACATTCATTTAATAATTCTTCATCATATTGGCCAAGTACATAGTTGGCCATGAGTGAAGAACTTATCAATCCATTTTTGTTGCATAAATAAATAATTCTATTTAAATCTTTAAAATTTTTCACTTTGGTATCCAATATTTGAGAAGCTATAAAAGCATCTGCTTCCAATATTGTTTGTTCTAATTCTTCATCATATGGCTCATTTTTGTCAATTAGGATACTTAGAAATATATTTTTAATATTTAACCACTCTATTGATTCTTCCACATTACCCATATGAATTTCCATTCCAATAATTCTATTGAGAATTTTTAAAGCAAATGGATCCAAATCATTTTCTTTCAAAAAAATATCCATGAAAAGTGCTATAGCAGCAATATAATAGTTTTTTGCTGCATATAACAACCCTACGCTTTCAAAATTTGCACCAATGTTAATATACGCCTCTACTAATTTACCATTTGATTCTTCTTTGTATAGTAAGGTTAGACATTTTCCTAATAAAACAATAGCATTATATTTTTCATCATTTTTTGATAATAATTTTGCTTTTTTTAAATGCATTTCAGCTTTTTGTATATCAGCGCTTCTATCAGATAACCTTTCAGTTACTAAATCATATAATTGATTGTAATTGACATTATCACTATAAACTTCTAACAAATTTTCTATCATTTTAGCTAAATCAACATAATTAAATTCCTTAAATCTTGATGCCTCTTCAGCAATTTTTAACAATAACTTAAATTGTTCATCAACATTTTCCTCTAACATTACTTTTATTAGACATTCTCTGGATTCTGCTTCAAGCTGAATAACCCTACTTTTGGATTCTTTTTTTTCATTTAATAATTTAAGAATATTTTGAGTTTTAGATTTAACATCTTCCTTGTTTCTTTTCTTTCTTGTATATGCAAGTATCCATAAATTTGATAGATTCATGATTTCTTCTATATTATTATCTTTTAATACTTCTTTTTCATATAGTGTATAATATTTTTCAAACCCTACATCATTATTTAACCACCAATGATAATACCATGCCATATTATATAGTATATCTCTTTGGGCACTAATATTTCCTTTTTCCTCTGCAAATCTGGATGCACGTTCAAATTTACCAATAACAATTGATTCATCTTCCTCTAAATCTCTACTAATTATTGCTGATTCAATTGCTAAATCTATCACTTTTTGATTTAATTTTCTACTTTGTGCAAATTCTAATAATTCTTTTTCAATTTCATCTCTTCTTCTCTGTTTTTTTAAGTCATTTGGCCCTATTTCTTTTTCAATTAATGGAGTTGAAATCTTAATTTCTTTAATTAAATCTACATTAGAATTCTTTAATAGTTTATCTAAGAGCCATGTCTTATCACATATAACTATATCGATTCCTGTTTCCTTTATCATCTTGTCTTGATATTCAACTCTCTTTTTATTAGGAATTGCTTGATTTGACACAAAGAAGATTTTTTTATAATTTCTATCAGTATTAATTATTTTTGTAATATCAGCATTACACTTTGATTTCCAATCTTTTTTCAAGCTGATAGCCACAGCCCACTTTTCATTTTTTTCGTTAAAGCCATAATACCAAAATTTTTGTAAATCTTTTGATACAGGATAATTTTCAGTATCAACTTTACCATCACCACCTGATGCTGGTCCTGTTTCTTCTATTAAATTTGGACATACTTCCCTCTCCATAAGTTTTCTAACAAGACCTTCAAAATCAAATTGCATATTTTCTTCAGATAAACAAGAAATTTTAAAATCTAGCAATTCACGTGGACAATCAACCTTTTCTACTATTTTAGAATCAGAAAACTGATTTGGATGTAATTTTTTTAATATATCTTTAGGTTCCATAATCTTTCCTCCTAAATCCCTACTGGTTCAAATTGTTCAATCATTATTTCTAAGCAATCCATTATATCTTCAAACTCTATTCCTTCAGCATAAGAAAAGTTCTTTTGATATTTATTCCATCTTTCTTTTAATACTTCACTATTTCTAATTATAGTTAAAGCCTCAAATGGATTACCATTATATTCTCTTTTAGTAAATGTTTTATCTATCGCTTTTCTAAAATGATCTATATTGATATTTTGCCATTCCTTTTTATAAATTAAATATATATCATAAAAGTCTCTTGTTCTTCCATTCAACTCTAGTCTGCTTAACATTGTTTCTATTTTTTCTGCTAGAACTGTTTCCATGTTATATGCATATAAATCTATATAATAATCTCCTAGTAATGGTAAATATTTATATCTTATTTCTTTTGGTGTTATTGGATCACCTGTAGCTATATCTATATGAAATGGTTGTTTCATATTATCATACTCAACTTGAATAGTTACTCTAAATCCTCCATATTCATCTTCATCTCTTATTGGTGATATTCCAATATATTTTAATTTAGCATTATCATCTACTTCTATAGAAATAATTTCCTTTATCATCTTAACTATCGTTTCTACATTGAAGTTTGCATTTCTAAATGCAGTATCAATATCCATAGTTGCTCTATTTTCAACTCCAAATAAAGTACTTAAATAAAATCCACCTTTCAATACAAAATTATCTCTATATTTACTTTTTGAAAGTCTTTCTAAAAATCTATCATACATATAAAGCCTAAGTAATGTATTAAAATCTACATTTTTTTCTTTAGAAATATTTTTTAATTTATCTTTTAATTGCATGCTATTCATAAAATACCTCCACAAAATCCATTACTTCTTTTTTTATCCCCATTTTATCTGCGTATTTAGAAAGTTTTATAAGATCTTTATCCTTTCTTTTTATATATTCTCTAATACTATATTTAACGTGTTCTAGATCCATTCTATTTTTAGATCTAATAATATCACATATACATCTTTCAATATCATAAACTCTTACTTTATTCCCCATTGGAGTTTCTGCTTCAGTAAGTCCAAGTTCATAAATATCATCTGATACATAAAAAACTTCATGATTTTTTAGATGTTTACTATTATATGTTTTTCTTACTGTTATATCGTATTTATCATCTGGAGCTTTTATAGAAAGACCATGAAAATAAAGTGCAGTCATATGGGAGAATATTGTATTAGGCATACTAAGACTAAATACATAATAACTATCTTCAATTTTATTTGAATCAATATAAATACCATTAGCTACCTTTTCCACTATACCTTTTTTCCACATAGTATTAAGATACATTCTATGAATGCCATAATTATCTAATTCTTTAGATGTAACATATCCGTTATTCATTTTCATAATCGATTCTATAATTTCTATATTACTTTCTTCTTTAAACGCTTTTATTGTCATTCTTTCCATATATATTCCTCCTTGACAAATCTACTGACATTTTATCATTTATCAGTAATTTTGTCAAATATTATAAAAAAATTGGAAATAGTTTTCCAGAACTTAGTAATTTTACATATTTTTGGAAATTTATTTCCAATACTCTAAATAAACAATTTTTATGCATTTTTTTAAATTTACGTACCTAACTTAGTACCTAAAATAAATTGATATACATTTTATCCTTTATTTTCAACAAAATATAAACTATTTGCCCTCTTCAGGGGGAAGAGACATAGCTTCTTGCATATTCCCATTATTCATACTTGGTTGACTTTCTTTATCACTTTTATTTGAATCATCTGGCTTTGTTGGTGGAGATTTCATATTCTCTCCACTATTATTCATATTAGGTGCTCCTTCAAAATTACTCCTAACACCTTTATTTTGATATACTGTAAATCCTAAAAGTAAAACTAAAATTACTAATACAAAAAAGCTTGTAATATTCTTTAAACTTCTACTCATTATTTATTTTTTTCTCCTTTCATGATATCAGTATATTATATAATTATGTATTTTTTATGGAAATAAAGTGAAATTTATGTGAAAAAAAATAGTTACATAAGTAACTACTTTCTTAAACCTAACTTTTTAATTAAATCACGATATCTAGTAACATC
This sequence comes from uncultured Eubacteriales bacterium, assembly GCA_900320505.1. Classification (GTDB taxonomy): domain Bacteria; phylum Bacillota_I; class Bacilli_A; order RF39; family UBA660; genus UBA2730. Next base: position 15,695 of record ONSL01000004.1, on the reverse strand, counting down.
TTTTTTAGCGAGATAATCTAGCATATTACGACGTTGACCAACTTTCTTTAAAAGTCCACGATTTGAATGATAATCATGTTTATGAACTTTTAAATGTTCAGTTAAGTTATTAATTTCTTGTGTTAATATTGCTACTTGAACTTCAGGAGATCCAGTATCATTTTTATCTCTTGCATATTCTTTTACAATCTTTGCTTTTTCTTCTTTTGTTAAAGCCATATTTTTTCATTCCTTTCCTTATATATTTGCTAACACTGAGTAATGGGACGGAAAAACCCAGAACTAAGAATTAGTACGTATATAATATACTAGAAAAAGATATAAAAATCAAGAATTATTCACCTTTATTTGATAAATTTTCATAGTATTTATATCTTTCTTCTGCATTCTTTTTATTTTCTTCAAGAATCTTCTTATAATCCTTATTTACATTCTTTAATGTTCTATATCTGTCTTCTCCTCCAAGAAAATCTATATATTTAGAAAAATCAGCTTTTGAATCAAGTTTAAACTCTCGAGTTTCAGGATTATAATGGAAAAGTGGGAAGTAGCCAGATAGTGTTGCTTCTTTTTCTTCTGCAATACTATTAGACATTCCTTTTATTATCTTTTGTGCAATACATGGAGAGTATGCAATAATAATTGATGGACCATCGTATGCTTCAGCTTCCTCAAACACCTTTATTGTTTGCATCATATTAGCACCTAGTGATACAGTTCCAACATAAACATGAGGATAAGTAAGAGCAATACGTGCAAGATCTTTTTTAGCAGTTTTCTTACCACTACTTGCAAATTTAGCAATTGCACCTAATCTAGTAGATTTAGATGATTGACCACCCGTATTTGAATATACTTCAGTATCTAAAACTAAAATATTTACATTTTCATGATTAGAAAGAACATGATCTATTCCATTATAGCCTATATCATATGCCCATCCATCTCCACCAACAATCCAAATACTCTTCGGAGCAACATCATCTTTTAATTCTAGTAATCCAGGAATCTTTGTCTTATCGATTATATTAAGCAGTGCATTTGCATTTTCTTCATTTGGATTATCAATGTATGCTTTATATATTTTTTCTTCACTTTTCTTTACAAGATTCATATTATCATTTATAAGTGTCGCAATTTTATTTTTGCTTGCTATATCTGCAATTCTCATTCCATAACCAAACTCTGCATTATCTTCAAATAAGCTGTTGGCCCAAGGACTGCTCCATGGACTTGATGGATAACTAGCTCCATAAATTGATGAACAACCAGTTGCATTTGCAACTACTAAATTATCTCCAAAAAGTTGTGATAGAAGTTTTAAGTAAGGTGTTTCGCCACATCCTGCACATGCACCACTAAATTCAAATTTAGGTTTTATTAATTGACTACCTCTAATCGTATTTTTAGGGAATATATGTTTTTCACTTACTTCATTAAATAAATAATTAATCTCATTAAGATAATCTTCTGTTTCAATCTTTTCTTTTAAAGAAAGAGCCTTTTCTCCTTTTTTACCAGGACATATATTTACACACAATGAACATCCAGTACAATCTTTTATACTTATTCCAATAGTATATTTATATGTCTTATCTCCTACTTTAATATCTATTAATTTTTTCTTTAAACTTTCTGGAGCATCAAGTACTTCATTATCATCTAAAACAAATGGTCTAATAACTGCATGAGGACATACCATACTGCAAAGACCACATGCTATACATTTTTCAGGATTATAGTATGGTGTAAATTCTGATATATCTCTCTTTCCTTTCTTTGATGTTCCAGCACTTACCATTCCGTCAGCTTCATCTATAAAACTACTAACAGGTAGAGCATCTCCTTCTATATTATTTACAAGTTCAAATTTAGATGGAGTTTTAGTTGTAATAGCATTATATCTAATATTTGGTATTTTAACTTCTACTATATTCGAAAGTGCATTATCAATTGCTCTTATATTCTTTTCTGCAATATCTCCGCCCTTACCACCAAATTTTTTCTCAATAGATGATTTTACTTTTGAAACTGCAAAATTGTAATCTATAAGTTTACCAAGTTTAAATATAACTGTTTCCATAATTGCACTAATTTTATTATCAAGACCATAAAGTTTTGCAATTGAAGATGCATCTATTAAATATACTTTTATATTCCTCTTTTCAAATGTTTTCTTATAATTTATTGGAACAGTCTTTAAAAATTCTTCTTCTGACATATGTGTATTAAGTAAGAATATTCCGTCATCTTCTATCTTACTTGCTAAATCCATTTTATTTATATAACTATCTTTTGTACAGATCATAAAATGACATCTTGAAATATAATATGGAGAATGAATTTCATTCTTATCAAATCTTAAATGTGATATTGTAAGTCCTCCACTTTTCTTACTATCATACTGGAAATATCCTTGAACATATGCTTTAGAATTGCTTCCAGTTATCTTTAAAATATCTTTAGATGCTGAAACCATTCCATCAGATCCATAACCATATATTAAGAAATTTGTTGTACTGCTAGGTATAAAGAAATCTTTATCGTATGGTATACTTCTAAATGTAACATCATCATCTATTCCAACAGTAAATGTATAATGTGGATCTCTATCTACAAAATCAAATACTCCTTTTATCATTGCAGGTGTTGTATCTTTTGACGAAAGTCCATATCTTCCGCCATATACTTTAACCTTTGTACTAACTTCTTTTACAACTTTTAATACATCAAGATAAAGAGCCTCTCCAACATCTCCTGCTTCTTTTGCTCTATCAAGTACTATTATTTTTTTAACTGTTTTAGGAAGAACACTTAAAAAGTATTTTGATGAAAATGGTCTAAATAAATGTACTTCTATTACACCAACTGCTTCTCCTTTTTTTGTAAGGTAAGAAACTGTCTCTTTTATAGTATCATTAACAGAGCCCATCGCAACTATTACCTTTGTTGCATTAGGAGCGCCATAATAGTTAAAAGGCTTATAACTTTCTCCAGTTATCTTATTTATCTCTTTCATATAATCATTAACTATATCTGGAAGTTCATCATAATACTTGTTTCTTGACTCCATTACTTGGAAGTATACATCACCATTTTGATTTGTCCCTCTTACTGATGGATGATTAGGATTTAAGCTTCTCTTTCTAAATGATTTTAAAGCATCTTTATCAATTAATTTTTTAACACTATCGTAATCAATTATTTCAATCTTATCAAGTTCATGACTTGTTCTAAAGCCATCCATAAAATTGATGAATGGAATCTTACCTTTTATTGCAGATAAGTAGCTTACATTTGTTAAATAGTTTGCATCTTTTACAGATGATGATGAAAGTATTGCAAATCCTGTACTTCTAGCAGCATATATATCAGAATGATCGCCAAATATAGAAAGTGCATGTGTTGCAACTGTCCTTGCAGATACATTAATGACACATGGAAGCATCTCTCCAGCAATCTTATACATATCAGGAATCATTAAAAGAAGTCCCTGACTTGCAGTATATGTTGATGTAAGAGCACCTGAAAGAAGAGATCCATGAACCATTCCTGCAGCTCCTGCTTCGCTTTCCATTTCAACTACTTTAGGTGTTGTACCAAAAAAGTTTTTCTTTCCTTCACTAGCCCATCTATCGGTTACTTCTCCCATAGGTGATGCTGGTGTTATTGGATAAAGTCCACTAACTTCAGTAAAGTTATAAGCAGACATTGCCATTGCTTTATTTCCATCTAATATTTTTTTCATATTTTTCATCTCCAACTTCAGAAAAAGAATTCCTAGAAAAATCTAAGAATATCATTAATCGTAATTAAAGCCATTAAAATCATAAGTAAAATAAAACCTATCGTATGAACTTTATTTTCTGTTTCTGGTTTAACAGGGCTTCCTTTTATTAATTCAATTATTATAAATAATATATGTCCTCCATCAAAAGCAGGAAGTGGTAAAAGATTTAGGAATCCAACATTAATACTCAAATATGCAAGTAAATATATAAGTGCAGCAAATCCTTGTGATGCCTCTTCCCCAACTATCGAATAAATTCCAACTGGACCAGAAAGTTCATTAAGACCAATTCTGCCACTAAATAAATACCCAACTGTAACAAACATTTGACGGAATAATGCTCCTGTTTTAACAAACATATAATTAACTGCATTTAAAAGACCTTTTTTAGTTTTAGTCTTTAAACTTATACCATATTTATATGATGTTTGCTTTTGACCATTTACTTTAACAGTTTCCTTTTTAGCCTTTATATTATATGTTTCTTTATTTCCATTTTGTTTTTCAACACTTATCTGTACAGGCTTTTTATGATCAGCAACTGCAAGATAAAGTGATACATCATCCATTGTATAAATATTATGATTATTTATTTTCTTTATTGTATCACCTTTTGAAAGATTAGAATAATAAGCAGGATATCCTTTTACTGTTCCTTCAATTGTTGGTGTTAAGGAAGGTGATCCAAATAGTCCTACAAAAAAGAATACTATAAGTGCAAGAAGAAAGTTAAAGCCAGGTCCCATAAACATTATTAAAAATCTCTGCCATGGCTTTTTAGCTTGTAAAAATCTATCTTTTTTTATGCTTTTATCATCATTTTCAACATCTTCTCCAGCCATAGAACAGAATCCACCAATTGGTATTGCACGAATGCTATACTCAGTTTCTCCTTTTTTGCCTTTCTTGCTAAAAAGTTTAGGTCCCATACCAATTGAAAATTCATATACATATACACCAGTTAATTTTGCAAATAGAAAATGTCCAAATTCATGGACAAAAACTATAGTTCCAAGTATTAATACAAATAAAAGTAAGTTAATTATAATTTGCATGTATCCTCCTTAAATAATTCCTAATATAAATATAGATGCTAAACTTATAAAAATTAGACTATCAAATCTATCAAGTATGCCACCATGTCCTGGTATTATATTTGAAAAATCTTTTGTTTTATAGAATCTCTTAATCATAGAAAATACTAAATCTCCTATTTGTCCAACTAGTGAAAGCATTAAACTTACAAGAATTATTGTCATAATACTTAAATTTGGATTAATAACCATATGATAGAAATATACTCCAGTAAATGTTCCAATAAGTGTTCCAAAAATCATTCCTTCAACAGTTTTATTTGGACTAATATTAGGACATAATTTATGCTTTCCAACAAGACTTCCTGAAATATATGCAAAAACATCTGTTAATGCTGCAATTAATAATAAATATATGAAATATAATAAATCATAGTTTCTGACAACTGAAAGTAAATTAAAGCTAAATCCTAAAAATAATGCAATACTCATTAAATATAAAGCATCTTCTATATTATATTTCTTATTATTATTTATAAATACAAGAGGTACTAAAAATGCAAATATAAGTATACTTATTAGTTTATAATCTAATGTATAATTAAAATCTATACTATCCATATTTGTAAGTACCATAAATATTACTGCAAGATATGTAAATACCTTCATAAGTAATGGTACACTTTTTGTATCATTTATTTTTATTAATTCATATGTTGATAGACATGCAAGTACGCACATAAAAATAGTAAAAAATTTACCTCCAATAAATAATAATGGTATAAATATTGCTGTCATAATGATAGCACTTAAAATTCTCTTTTTCATTTAATCCTCCATACTATTAAAATTATATAATAAAGATGAAAGCCTTGCAAGTTTAGTTTAAAAAAAAGTAAATTTAATATATAATATTTATTGGAAGTGTGTAAACATGAAAGAATTAGATTGTTGTAAAATATGTCCTAGGGAATGTGGGGTTAATAGAAATGAAGGAGAAACTGGGCTCTGCTCTATGACTTCAAAGATAAAAGTTGCAAGAATTGCAAAGCATTATTATGAAGAGCCACCAATTTCAGGCAAGAATGGATCTGGAGCTATATTCTTTTCAGGATGCAATATGAAATGTATTTTTTGTCAGAATTATAATATAAGTACAAATAATTTTGGAAAAGAAATAAACATTAAGCAGCTTGCAGAAAAAATGATAAAGCTTCAAAAAGATGGTGCAGAAAACATAAATCTTGTTACTCCAACACATTTCGTCCCTCAAATAAAAAAAGCACTTATCATGGCAAAAGAGATGGGACTTATAATCCCTATCGTTTATAATACAAGTGGATATGAAAAAGTTGAAACATTAAGAAAGTTAGATGGACTTATCGATATATATCTTCCTGATCTAAAATATTATGATGATATTCTTGCAATGAAATATTCGAAAGCAGTTAATTATTTTGATATTGCAACAGATGCTATAAAAGAAATGTATAGACAAGTTGGAAATCCAGTATTTGATAAAAATGGTATGATGAAAAAAGGAATTATAGTAAGACATCTTATGCTTCCTGAACAGATAGAAGATTCAAAAAAAATAATTAAATATTTATATGATACATATCATGATAATATTTTTATAAGTATAATGAATCAGTATACTCCATTAAAACAAGTAGAAAATATAAAAGAGCTAAACCATAAAGTAAGAGAAAGTGATTATGATAATCTTATAAATTATGCATGTGATTTAGGTGTTAAAAATGCATTTATGCAAACTGGTGATACTGCTAAAGATAGTTTTATTCCAGATTTTGATTTAACAGGTGTATAGAAAAAAGAAGGATTAAATTTAATCCTTCTTTTCGACTTCAACCTTAATAAAGCTATCATTATGTAATGTAGCAGCCTCATCTACTAACACTCTAATTGCATTAATAGTTGCTCCGCCTTTTCCTATTACTTTACCATAATCATTTTCTGATACAGTAATTGTAATATTGTTATCGTTTGATACAACATCAAACTCATCTTCTGTAAGATCTTTAACAATATCTTTAACTAATACTACATAATCCATAATTACTTGCTCTTCTTTTCTTCGTCAAACTTTTTGATAATACCAGCTTTGCTGAATAAGTTCTTAACTGTATCAGTTGGAATAGCTCCAACTCTTAACCATTTAAGAGCAGCTTCTTCATTAATAGTATTTTTACCATCACATGGAAAATAGTTACCGATTAACTCAATATATTCTCCATCTCTCTTACGATGTGAATCAGTAGCAACTATTCTATAGCTTGGATGTCCTTTAGCACCCATTCTCATAAGTCTAATCTTAACTGCCATAATATCCCTCCAATCAATTTATACAAATATTTTATCATATAGCACCATATCTGTCAACAATATTTTGTTAACAGATATTTTTATAAACATTTATAATAGCTTTGCATATATTAATTATAGAGGTGTAGATATGTATAATAACCCATTCTTTTATAATAATGCTAGTAGTGGACTTTTAAGTTCCCTTAAAAACATTGGTTGGGGAACTATTCTTTCAAATACTCAAAAAACTCTTGGTATAATTAATCAAGCAATTCCAATAATATATCAAGTAAAACCATTAATAAGTAATATGGGAACTGCATTTAAAATTGCTAGTGAAATAAATAAACCAGATGAAAAAGATAGTAGAGAAAATGATAATTATCAAACTGATTCAGCTCCTACAGATAAACCTATTTTTTATATTTAACTTAAATAACTTTTTTCTTTTTCTTCAAGTAATTTAAAATTGCAGCATCTTTTTTTAACGCTTTCAGAAAGTTCATTACTATTATATAAGTGATACAGTGTAGTTGCTACTCTTATCACTTTTTCTTTTTGCTCATTTAACCATTCTAATTGTTAAATCAAAAGATTTTTATACATTTTATCTTTATTATTTTCATCATTTTTGTTTAAATCAATTATCTCATAACATTTTTTTTAAAACAGGTATCATATTGTTAAAGTTTATTGCACAACATCTTCCATTTTTTATTTTCATAAAATCAACTGTATCCTTCACCTTCAAATGTTTTGTTTTTGGACTTGAAAGTGGTGCAAAATATTCGATATTATTAATATTAAACAAGACACCAACAAATGATCTTAATTCCTTTTTCCAAGCATTATACATTACTCTGCTATCATATTTTACTTGCTATTCAAACAAAAAAAGCTAGAGTAAGTTCTCTAGTTTTACTTTTTTTAGTTCCCATACATACATCTCTGCCTATATATTCATATTTTATTATATATTCTTAGATAATTTAGGCACATAATATATTATATTCATTAGTTTGAATTATTAAGCATATTTTTAATATCTATTCCATAGCCTTTTTTAGGATCATCTACAATTACATGTGTTACTGCTCCTATAAATTTACCATCCTGAAGTATAGGAGAACCACTCATTCCTTGTACTATACCACCTGTTTTTGAAAGAAGCATATCATCATCTATTGTAAATAATATATTTCTATCTCCATTTTTATTTATATTTAATATATTAACTGAATAGTCTTTAACATTATTATCAACTTCTGTTCTTATTATTGCATGACCTGTTTTTGGACTTGCAACCTCTATTGCATCACTTTCATTAAATGCTTTATCATATGTACCAAATATACCATTTTTATCATTTTTTAGTATAGTACCATATATATCACTTTTATCATATACTGCTCTTTTAGATCCTGCCTCTCCTCTTTCGCTTTTATTTATCCCAACAATACTTGATTTAAATATTGTTCCTCCTCTTATTTCAAATAGGTGTTTTGTTATACTATCATCTATTTCATGTCCAAGTGCTCCAAACTTCTTTGTTTCTGGATCTATAAATGTAAGTGTTCCAATACCTGTTACCTTATCTTTAACATATATACCAGTTTTTACAATATTATTTTCTTTATTTAAATCTACATTTATATTAAATTTTTTTCCATCTCTTTCTATTTCAAAATTATTATTTCCCTCTTTAATATTTTTCTCTATATCATTTGCATTTAATACTGAATTATCGTTAGTCTTCTTAATTATGTCTCCAATTTCCATTCCACTTGCTTTTGGCTCATTTTTATAAAATCCAACAACAAGTACACCTTCTCCATTAACTTCTATTCCTATATTCTTACCACTTGCAATTAGCTTGTTGCTATAAGCATATATATTTAATGGAAAAAGAAGTGCAAATAGAAATGTTAATAAATACTTTCTATACTTCATAACGTCCTCCAGTAATATTATTTACACAAAATAAAAAAATAAACATAAAAGTTTATTTTCTTATCTTATGTATAAGCTTCATTATATAATAAACAAAGGATGTTGGATAAGCATACTCTCCAATTAACTCTTCAACATATCCATTAAATCCTGTTTTAAATTCATATATTCCATAATCTTTATCATTTTTATCAAAATTACCAGTAATTCCATAAAAATTATATCTATCATACTTATTATCTACTGCATATTTAATCATTTCCCATTGTATTAAATATTGGGCATTAAAATTCATAAACTCATCTACATTACCAGATGATAAATATATTACTTCTGGTTTAGTTAATATAAACATAGAGCTTGAAAGATTTATTATATCTCCATACTTTTCCTTTAATTCTTTAGCTTTAGAAAGACGTTTTTCAATACTATTTATTTCATTATCAAATGCTTTTCTCTTTCCATCATTATACTTTGCAGGACCAAGGGCATCTTTTTTTTCTTTAGCTTCTTTCTTGTTCTTTTCAAGCCCTTTTATGTAATCTTTCAGTGAAAGTCTTGCAATTAAGAATTTAATATTTCCACTTGGCTTAAAAAGATCATACATATTTTCATAATACTTTAAATTTCTTGCATTAAATTCTTTTCTTTTACCAGTTTCTTCCATTATTTTAAAGAACTCACCTAATTCATATTTCTTAAGTTCTTTTATTTCAATTCCATTTTTAAGAGCTTTTCTTATTGTGTTTCTAGTATTAGGTTTCATGTTTTTCATCATATCATCTTCAGTTTTATCTTTAGTGTCTAGTGCATACATCCAAATAACCTGTTCTGTATCATCTTTAGAAAGTTTTTTATATCCTAATTTTTTAAGATAAGATACAAGCCATCTGTTATCTTCTCCGCCCTCTACTATTTTAGCATCAGTATCACGCTCTACATTTACAACATAAGGATCTATTCTAAACTCATATCCATTATGTTTTTTAACAAAATCTTTAACATCATTTGTAAATTCTTTTAATAATTCCTTATCATTATAGTCAAGTAAGAAACCACGTGGAGCATAAAAATCATATTTACCAAAATGTGCTTTTCTTGAAACAATCATAGTTGCAGCTTTTAACTTTTTGCCTTCTTTTAAACCTAAAAAATACTTCTTCCATCCTTCTTTTTCTCTTAAAGATCCAATTTCAGGACTCGATAAAAAAGTTCTTATTGGACTTTCTTCCCAAAATTTTCTATATTCTTCTTCTTTTATTTCTCCAAACATTATTCTTCATCCTCTAATGGTTTAAATTCTTCTTCAGTGCCATCTTCTCTTACAAGTTTATTAATTGACTCTTCAGCACTCTTTAATTTATCACTACATATCTTTGATAAATTCATTGCTTCTGTGTACTCTTTTATTGCATCATCTAATTTTGTATCTCCACTTTCAAGATTTTTTACTATTTCTTCTAACTTTGCAAGTGCATCTTCAAATGATAATTCTTTTTCTTTCTTTTCCATTATATTACCTCCACATTTATATTTCCATCGCTTACTTCTACTTCAAGTTTATCTTTTTTATTAACGCCCTTAACACTTGTTAAAACTTTACCATCCTTTTTAGTAATACTATAACCTCTCTTAATTGTTTTTAAAGGGCTTAATGTATCAAGTTTTGTAACAATTAAATTAAAATTATTTTTATCATTATCAAGTATACTAAGTGGTTTTTTAAATATAATACTTTCCTTCAATTTTATATATTCTGTTTCCCTACTCTTATATAAAGAAGTTATATTGTATTTTAATTTATCAAGTAAATTAGAAAATTTTTCTTCCTTTATTTCTACCATATTCATTGGGTCTTTAAAAATATGATGATTCATTATTTCAGAAAGTTTATTTTTTCTTATTTCTACATAGCTATTCATGTCTTTAATAAGTCTTGCATTAATCTGCATTAAAAGACGTTCAACATCAGACTTATTTGGTACTGACATTTCCGCAGCTCCTGTTGGAGTTGGAGCTCGCATATCGCTTACAAAATCTGCAATTGTAAAATCAACTTCATGACCTACTGCACTAATAATTGGTGTTTTAGCATTATATATTGCTCTTGCAACCATCTCTTCATTAAATGCCCATAAATCTTCAATTGATCCACCACCACGTCCAACTATTAGAACATCAAGATTATAATCATCTGCTTGTTTTATTTTTTTAGTTATACTTTCTTTTGCTCCATCCCCTTGAACAAGTGCTGGGAAAAGATAAACTTTAGCATAAGGCCATCTTCTTTTAATAGTTGATGTTATATCCCTTATCGCAGCTCCTGTTGGAGCGGTTACAACGCCTATCCTTTCTGGTATTTTTGGAATAGGTTTTTTGTGTTCTGGATTAAATAGTCCTTCCTCACCTAATCTTTTCTTGAGTTGTTCAAATGCTATATAAAGATTTCCAAGGCCATCTTCAAGCATTTCATTTACATAAATTTGATATGTTCCATTTGCAGGATAAACTGATATCTTGCCTTTAACTAGTACTTTCATACCATCTTGTGGCATAAATTTAACATTCTTAGCACTTGATGCAAACATTATCGCTGCAATACGAGACTCTTCATCCTTTAATGTGAAATAAAAGTGTCCTCTAGAATGAGCTTTAAAGTTTGATATCTCTCCTTTTAAATATACTTCTTCCAAATTGACATCGTTATCTATCTTATATTTAATATAACGAGTAAGTTGTGCGACAGTAATATATTTATTTTCCATATTTATCCTCGCTATGATAAATACTATCAAGTACTGCATTTATCATTTTAGTAACAGCATCATCTGAATACTTTTTAGATAGTTCTACCCATTCATTTATTACAACTATACTAGGTGTTTCTGTGTATGTAAGTTCATATACTGAAAGCATAAGTATTGCTTGATCTACTAAATTAAGTCTATCTATTGTCCATCCATCTAAATATTTATTAGATAAATCAACTATTTCTTTTTCCTTATCAAGTGATCCTTTAACTAACTCATTTACAAATTCATTTTCTTCTTCAATATTTTCTTTTATAATTTCATCAACACTATACTCTAAATTAGTTTTTCTAATTACTAAAATTTGATATAAACTCTTCATTGCAATTTCACGAAGTTCACTTCTTGTTCTCATAATATCACCTTCTTCATTTTATCATATTAATGCTTTTATATCTATAACATTTTACTTTTTTCTTTTAAAGATTTACCTTTTGTTTCTAAATTTACATCAAGTCTTTCCATTAGTATTTTAGAAGCCTCATTCAAGTTTTTATCTTCTTTTAATTTTTTACCATTTATAAAGACATAAGAAAAATCTTTTCCAGTTGCTTCAAGTTCACTTTTTACCCTATTAAACTCTTCAATCTCATAAAGATTAGCTTTATTTGGAAGAACTACTTCTATAACACCAATATCCGTTAGAGATATTACTATATCACATCTTTTTGGTATTAATTTATACCAAAGATATAAATAACTAGTTAATCCTTTATCATTATAAGTTAAATAATAAATTTCATTCATAACACTTGTATGTGTCATGCCATAAGGTACATACGTATTTAAAGTTTCTTCAGGTGAAATAAATATTAACGCTTTTTCTTTCTTGCTATTATAAAAATCTTCTATACTAAACTCCTTGTCTTCCTCTAAAATTTCTCTTTTTAATGCTTCCTTATTCATTACTTATCTTCCTTTATTTTTTCTTTTAAATTATATAGATAATTAATAGCATCCATTGGAGTCATTTCAATTACATTTAAAGATTCAATCTCTTTCTTTAAACTATCATCTTTCTTATTTTCTTCCATCTCTTCTAAATCAAAAAGTGATGTTTGAGCATATTCTGTTTTAGGAGTTTTTTCTTCTTTTTCATATTTCTTTAAAACTTCTTCAGATCTTTTAATTACACTCTTTGGAAGCCCTGCAAGAGATGCAACATTAATACCATAAGACTCTGATGCAGATCCTTTCTTAACCTTATGAAGAAATGTAATACTATCTCCATCAACTTCAGCTTCTACATGGACATTTTTTAAATGTTTAAGCTTATCCTCAAGCAAAGTAAGTTCATGATAGTGAGTCGAAAAAAGCGTTTTAGCATGTACTTTCTCATTAATATACTCAATTATTGCATCAGCAATTGCCATACCATCAAATGTTGCAGTACCACGTCCTAATTCATCAAATAAAATTAAACTATCTTCATCTGCACCTTTTAAAGCATTAGATGCTTCTTTCATCTCAACCATAAATGTTGACTCACCACTTACTAAATCATCAGATGCACCAATACGTGTAAATATTTTAGTAAATATTGGAAGATTTGCTTCTTTGCATGGAACAAAAGAACCAATCTGTGCCATTATAACTATTATTGCAAGCTGACGCATATAAGTTGATTTTCCAGCCATATTAGGACCAGTTATTAATAAAATATCTGTATTTTTATCCATTATAATATCATTAGAGATATATTTATCTTTCATAACTCTTTCTACAACTGGATGACGTGACTCAATAAGCCTTAATTCATGATTATCATTAAATGCTGGTTTAGTATAAGAATAATCATCTGCAATTATTGAAAAACTTCTAAGCATATCAATTTCACTTATAACTTTGCTTGCACTTTGAAGTTTGAAAATATATGTTTTAACCTTTTCCCTTATATCCATAAATAAAGAATATTCAAGATTAATTATCTTCTCTTCTGCACCTAAAATAATATTTTCTTTTTCTTTAAGTTCAGGTGTTGTATATCTTTCACCTGTTGTTAAAGTTTGTTTACGAGTCCAGCCATACTCTTCTTTAACGTCTTTAACGCTTCCTTTAGAAACCTCTATATAATAACCAAATATCTTATTATATCCAGCTTTTAAATTTTTAATACCTGTTTTTTCTCTTAATTCAGTTTCTAAATTTAATATAAAATCTTTAGATGATGTACTTTCAGACTTTATATCATCAAGTTCTTTACTATATCCCTTCTTTATTAATCCGCCTTCATGAATTGTTAGAGGAGCATCTTCATTTATTGATTTTTCAAGTAAATCATATAAATCTTTAAAATCATCTACTGTTTTATCATAATCTAATTCTTTTAAAATTCTTTTAATTTCAGGCATAACCTTTAAACTATTTTTAAGTTGTATTAAATCTCTTGCATTTAAAGATCCAAAAGATACTTTACCGATTAATCTTTCAAGATCATATACAGAATCAAGGTTTTTAGTTAAATCATCTCTTAAAATAAATTCTTCACTTAAATGACTTACAAAATGTTGCCTTCTTTCAATCTCTTTTCTACTTGTTAAAGGATTTTCAATATTGTATTTTAAAAATCTACTTCCCATTGCAGTTTTACATTTATCAAGAAGCCACAAAAGACTATAAGTTCTATCACCAGTTCTCATAGTTTCTGTAAGTTCAAGATTCTTTTTAGTCGCACCATCATATATTAGTGTATCTCCAGAATGTAAAACAACTACTTTTTGAAGATGAACTAAATCATCCTTTTTAGTAGAAATGATATAGCTAAGTAAATGTTTAATACCTTTAACTAATCTTTCATCTTCTATATCACTATAAATATAAGAATACATATCACTATCATTTGTATCAGTAATTGTAACGAGTAAATTTAATCTTTTTCTAATATCATTAATTAAAGCTCTATCTGTATTTTCATCTACAACAAGTTCTGAAAAAGAGCTCTTTGAAATATCTCTAAATGCAGAATCATTATCTTTATCAATTAATTTAACATAAAATTCTCCTGTTGTAATATCTGCATAAGAAAGAGTATAACATGTAGGATTAGTAACTAAAGATGCTAGAAAATTATTAGATTTACCATCAAGATCATCTATTCTTGTACCACGTGTTACTATTTGAATAACATCTCTTTTAACCATACCTTTAGTTGTCCTAGGATCTTCTAACTGTTCGCATATTGCAACCTTATAACCTTTTTTAATTAATGTATCAACATAAGGCGCATAAGCATGATGTGGAATACCACACATCGGAACACGTTCTTTTAAGCCAGCATTTTTACCAGTTAAAGTAAGCTCAAGTTCCCTACTTGCTAAAACGGCATCATCAAAGAACATTTCATAAAAATCTCCAAGTCTAAAAAATAGTATTGAATCTTCATAATCTTTCTTTATA
This sequence comes from uncultured Eubacteriales bacterium, assembly GCA_900320505.1. Taxonomy (GTDB): domain Bacteria; phylum Bacillota_I; class Bacilli_A; order RF39; family UBA660; genus UBA2730. Next base: position 387 of record ONSL01000004.1, on the reverse strand, counting down.
TCAACATATTGTTTCATCATTGGACTTAAATCATCATAATTAACATCTTTAAGAGACATACTACCACCCGCTAAAGTTTATTATAACACAAAAGAAGGCCATTTTGACCTTCTAAAGTAATTTAATTATAAACTTAAAGTATAAGGATCAGTCTCTGTTCCTGAGCCTCCAGATATTGAGATTGAGGACTTCAGGAAGACTGCTGGGCGAACTCCGAGGGCGCTGCTGCCCGTGCCGTTCGCATTGCTGCAGTACACGTCGCCGAGGTTGCCGACGCCGAACACGTTGTAGGAGTTGCCCGAGTAAGGGGTTATGGTCCACTGCCAATGACTACTATCAAATAAATAATCATTATTTTTACAATCACTGTAACTTGAACTATCCCAG
>ONSL01000022.1 GCA_900320505.1 uncultured Eubacteriales bacterium | reverse complement strand
TTCTTGGTAACGATAGCAAGAGTGGTACACCTGTTCCCATCCCGAACACAGAAGTTAAGACTCTTCACGCCGACAATAGCGTAAGCAAAGATAGGTAGTTGCCAAGATTTTTTTTTATAAATATCCACAATTTCTGTGGATGTTTTTTATTTAAATTTTTTTAGTATACGTATTGAATAAATTAAATGACTTTTGCTATAATAGTTAAGTGAAATAAGAAAGGTGATTAATATGGAATATAAATATACTACATATAGTGAAGAAGATACTATTGAGCTTGCACAAAATATTGAATCAGAAAAATTTCCAAATATGGTTATTTGTCTTGATGGAGATCTAGGAAGTGGAAAAACTATTTTCACAAAAGGGTTTGCAAAGTCATTAGAAGTTGAAGAAGAGGTAACATCTCCATCATTTAATATAATAAAAGAATATACAAGTGGAGAATTACCACTTTATCATATGGATGTATATAGATTAAATGGAAATGCAGATGACTTAGGACTTGAAGAGTACTATAAAAAAGGTGGAATTTGTATAATTGAATGGGCTGAATCAATTAAAGATTATTTACCTGATAAACGTCTTGATATAAGAATTAAAGTAGTTGGAGAAAATAAAAGAATATTTACAATAATTCCACATGGAAAAAAATATGAAGAAGTATGTGAGAATGCACTATGAGAATATTATATATAGACACATCATCTAACTACTTAATAACAGGTATTGTGGAAAACGATAAATTACTAGTAAGTACAAATAAAAAACTTGATCAAAACCTATCAAGAGATGCAGTACCTGAACTTGCAAAAATGTTTGATAAAGTAAATTTAGAACCAAAAGATATAGATAAAATAATTGTAGTTGACGGTCCAGGATCATTTACGGGTATTAGAATAGGAGTTACAATAGCAAAAGTGTTTGCATATGCATTAAAAAAGAATATAACAACAATAAGTAGCTTAGAGGCAATGAAAGAATCAGTAAATGATGCATCATATTTTGTTCCAGTAATAGATGCAAGAAGAGGATATGTTTATGCAGCAATATATAATAAAAATGATAGAGAAATATTAAATTCAGGATATATTAAATTAAGTGTATTAAAGGACAAATTAAAAATGCTTGAAGATTACTTAATAATAACAAATGATGATATTGAAGTTGATGGTATAAAGACAAAATATAAACCAGATATATTAAAAATTGTGGAAAAGTATAAAACACGTAAAAATATTAATCCTCATAGCGTTAATCCTAATTATTTAAAATTAACAGAAGCAGAAGAGCATCTTTTAGATAGCAAATAATGGAAGTGATAGAATGAAAGATATGTATATACTAGGAATAGAATCAAGTTGTGATGAAACAAGCTTTTCTATAGTAAAAAATGGTCGTGAGGAAATAGCAACAATTGTATCTTCACAGATAGATATCCACAAAGATTTTGGTGGAGTAGTTCCAGAAATTGCAAGTAGAAACCATGTAAAGAATGTTACAATGGTACTTGATGAATGCTTAGAAAAAGCAAAAATGAAAATGGAAGATATTGATGCAATAGCAGTAACATATGGTCCCGGACTAATTGGTTCATTATTAATAGGACTTGAAGCTGCAAAAACGTTAGCATGGATATATAATAAACCATTAATACCAGTTCATCATATTGCAGGTCACATATATGCAAATAGTCTTGTAAAAGAACTAGAATTTCCACTTCTTGCAATAGTAGTTAGTGGAGGCCATACTGAGCTTGTTCTAATGAAAGAACACTATAAATTTAAAAAATTAGGTGGAACACTTGATGATGCAATTGGAGAGTGTTTTGACAAAGTTGCTCGTGTATTAGGACTTGAGTATCCTGGAGGACCAAAACTTGATAAACTTGCTAAAGAGGGAAAGCCGACGTATAAACTTCCTATACCACTTAAAGATGATTCATATAATTTTTCATTTAGTGGATTAAAAAGTGCAGTAATAAATTTAGTTCACAACGAAGAACAAAGAGGAAGAAAAATAAATAAAGCTGATCTTGCAGCAAGCTTTGAAAAAGTTGCAGTGGATAGCATTGTAAGAAAAGCTAAAAAAGCAATAAAAGAAGAAGGAGTAAAACATGTAATTGTTGCAGGTGGAGTCGCAGCAAATAGCATGTTACGTGAAAAAGTAAAAGAAATGGGAGAAGAACTAAATGTAGAAGTAATATTCCCACCAATGAAATATTGTACTGATAATGGTGCCATGATTGCAGCAGCAGGATATTATGCATATAAGGATAGAAGAATATCAGATTTATATCTAAATAGTAAGTCAAACGGTTAATGACTTACTATTTTTAGTTAACTAATTGTTAAACTTTAACAAAGAGTTGATGTCATCTTATATAATTCAGATTATTAGAGAGGTGACATAATGCAATTTTCAGATAGGCTAAGAAAGTTAAGGGTAGAAAAGGGTTACGACCTACAACAAATGGCAGACTTACTAGGAGTATCAAAAGGAGCAATAAGTTATTATGAAAATGATAGAAGATTGCCAACAGTTTTAAAACTAAAAGATATTTCAGATATACTAGGAGTTTCAACAGATTACCTGCTTGGTAATGATGTTTATGAAGTCGCTGATGAAAATGCTGAATATGGTACACATTTATCAAATGAAGAAGTAACATTCATAAGAGAACTAAGAAAAGATCCTGAAGTACATAAAATGATTGTAAAAGAACCAGAAAGAATTGCCAAGTTTGTTGTAAAGAAGCTTAAATAGACTTTAATAAGTCTTTTTTTTGTGTTATATTTTTTTTGGTGATAACATGATAAAAGAAATAATAGATAAGAAAAGATTAGGAGAAGATCTTTCAAAAGAAGAACTATCTGAAATATTTAATGGATACCTTAACGGAAAAGTAAAAGATTATCAGATGAGTAGTCTTCTAATGGCAATATGCCTAGAAGGAATGAATTATGATGAAATAGTAAACTTAACAGATATATTCCTAAAAAGTGGTGAGCAGCTACATTATGAAGATGAATTTGGAACAATGTGTGATAAACATTCAACAGGTGGGATAGGAGACAAAACAACACTTGTAATAGTTCCAATTGTTGCATCTCTTGGAATACCAGTAATAAAAATGAGTGGAAAAGGACTTGGATATACTGGAGGAACAATAGATAAACTCGAATCAATTCCAGGATATAGAACAGACTTAACAGATAAAGAAATTGAAGAAGGAATAAAAAAAGTTGGAGCAGTAATGACAGGCCAAACAAAAGATATAGCACCAATGGACAAAATGATATATGCACTTCGTGATGCAACAGCAACTGTATCATCAATACCATTAATAGCAGTTAGTATAATGAGTAAGAAATTAGCACTTGGTGCATCCAAGATACTTCTCGATGTTAAATATGGAAGTGGAGCATTAGTTGGAACAAAGGAAGAAGCAGAAGGGTTAGCAATACTTATGAAAAAGATAGGTGAAAGCTATGGAAGAGAAGTAAGATATATATTAAGTGATATGAATGTGCCATTAGGAAGAAACATTGGAAATAGTCTTGAAGTTGTTGAAGCGTTAAACGTACTAAGCGGAAAAGAAGAAGGAAAATTTAAAGACCTTTGTATAGAACTTGCATCAAACATGATTAGTATGGTAAAGAAAATTAATGTAGAAGACGCAAAAAAATTAGCAGAAGATGCAATAACAAGTGGAAAGGCACTTAATAAATTTTATGAAATAGTAAAAAACCAAGGTGGAGACATAACAAAATTAAGTGTAAGTGCAAATAGATATGAATACAAAAGTTATAGGGAAGGCACTATAGAAAATATAGATGCATTAGGAATTGGAAAATTATCATTAAGTCTAGGAGCTGGAAGAGAAAGTAAAGAAGATAAAATAGACTATACAGTTGGAATAGTATTAAATAAACTAGTAGGTGATAAAGTAAATGTTGGAGATACATTAATGACACTTTATATACACAATAACAACTTCAAAATAGATAGTAATATTTTTGAAATACAGTAAATAATAGTAAAGAAGAGTAAATTGACATTAAAAATGATAAAATACTATTTTAATTTAAAAATTAATGTGATATACTCGAGTATATAAAGAATAGGAGATAGTGATTATGAAAAAGAGAAATAACAAAAGCAAAAGTGGTCTAACAAAGATTGCTAGTGCTAATTTTGTTCTTGCATTTACAATGGCATTTTTCTTGATAACAATGTTTATGGCAACAAATAATATGCCAGTTGCATATGCAGCAGATAATAGTGGAGAAACTACAACACCACCAGCAACAATAAATGCTAATAACAAAATACTTCAAGGAAGTAGATGGATATTCATCGATGGATCTCTAGAAGTTGGTGATGACATGCAAGGAACTGATCCAGTAACTAAAAAAAATTATCCATTATATTGCATTGAAAGAAAGAAAGAAGTTACAGCAAATCCAGTATATAAATACGAAAAAGAAGCTGATTCAAAATATGAAGCAGGGCTTGCTTGGCTATTAAGTAAAACATATCCACAAGTAACAAATACTGGCTATATGGCACCAAAAAAAGATGCATCTGGTGCAACTAAAATGAATACAAACGATGAAAAAAAATATGTTACACAATTTGCGATATGGTATTATTTACAATTAAATGGTGAAGATGAATTAACAGATGCAGAGTTAAAGACATTAGAGACAAAAGCATCAGAAGGCGATTACTATGCTAAACTAGTAGTTCAAATAGCAACTGATGCTAACAACTACAACAAAGCAAACCAAGGTGCAGCAACAATATCAGTAGATGCAAATAATCTAGATTTTACTGTTTCAAATGGTAATCTAGTAAGTAAAGAGTTAACAGTTAATTCTAATAAATCAGATTTAATAACTAAATATACAGTTTCAGTAGCAGGAAATAGCTATGGAGCAGTAATAGTTGATAAAGATGGAAAAACAGGAGCAGCACTTGAAATTGCAAAAGGAGATACATTCAAAGTATCTGTTCCTCTTGAGAATATAACAAAAGCTCAAACATTTAAACTAAATGTTAAGGTAACAGCAAATTTAAGCATATCAAAAGTTTACTTCTATAAGGCAGATGATGCTGGAGAACAAAGACCATTAATTGCATTACCTGGAACAGTTGATACATCATTTGATGTTACATTAACAAGAATTGATAAAATTGATGCATCAAATAATAAACCTGTATCAGGAGCAGTTATTTCAATAAAAGATGCAAATGGAAATGAAGTTACAAAGTTTGAAACAACTAGTGATTCTAAATATATCAGTTTAAAAGCAGGTGACTATACACTACAGGAAATTTCTTCACCAGATGGATATGAACTAAACAAAGATGTAGTTAAATTTACAGTTAAAAATGATGGAACAATAACAGTTGCAGTTATGAAAAATACGCCAACAGTTGCAGTTCCACAAACAGCATCAAATATTCCAACTTACTTATATATTGTAGGAGCTCTTATAATAGTAGCAGGTGCTGTAGTAGTATGCAGTGTTGCAAAAACTGAAAAGAATAGATAGTGAAAAAAATTAAATTAAAGAAGAGCCAGAGAATAATCCTTGGCTCTTTAATTATATTAGTTGGAATAATGTTTCTATCATATGGTAAATTTATGAACTTAAGAGAAGAAGTTTATGAAGAAGTAAAATTAAGTTTGATAGATAATGGCGAAGAAGAAGTAGTAAATAATGAGGTAGCAGAAACACCAATTGCAAAAAACGTACAAAATGCTAGTGTGAATGAAAAAAAAAGAACATACAATTATAATTATATAGGTTATCTAGAAGTACCTAGAGTAGGATTAAAAAGAGGATTCTTAAACAAAGATGATAAATATAACAACATACAATATAATATTATGATTTCCCCAAGCTCAAATATGCCTGATGAAGAAAGGGGAAATGTAATATTAATTGCACATTCAGGAGACTCTTATATATCTTATTTTGCATACTTATATAAACTAAAATTAGGAGATAAAGCATACATAACGTATAATGGAAAAAGATATGCATATACCCTAGTAAAGATAGAAGAAGAACCTAAAACAGGTACAATTGCGATACATAGGCCTGATTACAATACAAAATCACTCACATTAATAACTTGTACAAAAGATAACGATTATACACAGACAGTATATATATTTAATATAGTATAAGAAGGGAGTGATAATATGAACTTATCCATATTTGGTAAGATAGGAACAATATTTAAATATTTTACATCATCATATTTAGGTATTGAAATGTTTATATTATCACTTATACTTATACTTTTTTTAATATTTAATATAAGAAAAAGAAACATACTTGCAAGTTTTATAGTAACAGCAGTAATAATACTAATGTTCCTATTTGTAATAGGTGGATACATAAACTTTGCAGGAGAATGTTTAAAAGCATTTATAAAATACGTAATGAGATATTATTATTTTCCAAATGTTGCAGTATACTTTACATCAGTATTCATAATAATGATAATACTTGTATATACATCATATACAAAGAAAATAGATGAAAAGAAAAGGACATTCAACATAGTAGTGTTAGGACTTGTACTTATGAACTTTTTAGCACTTATATCACATACAATATTTGATAAAGTGGAACTAACACTTACATATAAAATATATGAAGACGACCTAATATTGTCATGTGTACAAATAAGTAATTTCTTAATACTTATATACATTGTAGTAACAATAATATATTATATATATAAATACTTAAAGAAAAAATACGATGAATAATCGTATTTTTATTATATAAAAAAGTTATATAAAAAAATAATTCACATAATATTAATTAGGTGACTGTATGAAAAAAATTATAACATTAATATTAATTTTATCAATTATGATACTTCCAAAATATGTAAATGCAGAAGAATTAAAAGATACGGCAAAAGCATCAGTCCTTCTAAATGTAGATACTGGAAAAATTATATATGAAAAAGACTCACATACAAAATATAAAGTTGCATCACTTACAAAAATGGCACTTCAAATAATAGTACTTGAAGAAATAGAAAGTAAAAATATTAAATGGACTGATATAGTAACAGTAAGCAAGAATGCAGCAGACATGGGAGGCTCACAAATATATTTATCAGAAAATGAGAAAATGAGTGTATATGATCTATTTAGAGGTGTTACAATGGCAAGTGCTAATGATGCAGCTATCGCTCTTGCAGAATATATAGAAGGATCAGAAGAAAAAATGACAAAAAGAATGAATAATCTAGCAAAAAAATTAAATCTAAAGGACACAGTTTTTAAAAATGTAACAGGACTTGATGAAGATGGGGCATCATCTTCTGCATATGATATTGCAAAAATATCAGAAGAACTATTGAAACATAAAAAAATACTAGAATTTTCAAGTATGTATGAAGGATACTTAAGAGAAAATACACAAAATAAATTCTGGCTTGTAAATACAAATAAACTAATAAAAATGTATCCTGGAACAGACGGATTAAAAACAGGACATACAGATGAAGCAGGATATTGTACATCAGTAACAGCAAAAAGGAATGGAGAAAGAATGCTTGTAGTACTTCTTGGAGAAGAAAGTATAAACTCTAGAAATAAAGATGCTGTTTTTCTTCTAAACTATGCATTTAATAACTATAAAGTAAAGAAAATAAAAGCAAAATCAAAACCAGTAAAAGAAATAAAAGTAAAAAATATGAACAAAAATAAAATAAAAATATATCTAAAAAAAGATGCTAATATACTATTTAAAAATTCTGAAAGAGGTAAAATAAAAACTAAAATAAAACTTAATAAAATAGAAAATTTATATAAAAATAAAAAGGTAGGAAAATATTATATTTACGTAAATGGAAAAGGAAAAGAAAAAATAGACCTAATCGTTAAAGAAAAATATTATAAATTAAAACTAATAAATATAATAAAAAATAATATAGAAAATGTTATACTTGGAAAAGTATAGCATTTTTTGTCGTCTAAAAATTAAAAAAAATAAACACATTAAAATTATAATAAAGTAGTGATAACAAAACACTTGGAAAGGAGAAAAATGGATGGCTTAATAGAAAAATATAATGGTCTAATATATAGTATAATACAAAAATATGGATCATTATCAGATAGAGAAGACCTATATGAAGTAGGAGTATTAGGACTTATAAATGCATATAAAAGATATAAAACAGGATCAAAATTTTCAACATATGCATACTACTATATATTAGGAGAAGTAACAAAATACTTAAGAGAAAAAAATGGAATTAACTTAACATATGATGATATTAAATTAAATAAAAAGATAAATGAATACATAGAAAAATATAAAAGCATAAAAGGAAAAGTTCCAACATATGAAGAAATAGAAAGAGATCTAGAAATCCCAAAGAAAAAAATAATAGATATCGAAAATAGTATCAACTATATAAATAGGGTAGATATAGATGAAAATAGAGTATCGTATAATGAAAATCAAGATGAAATAATAGATTTAAAAAATAGCTTTAAATACTTAACAGAATCAGAAAAACAAATAATAAGATATCACTATTATGAAGGATATACAGAAAAAGAAATAGGAGAAAAACTAGGAATAACGCAAGTAGAAGTGTCTAGAAATAAAGCAAAAATATTAAAGAAATTAAGAGCATATAATTAGTATAAAAAAATTAAAACAGAAAAAAATAATAATGGTGATTACATGGATGATGAAAAATATAAAAAAATAGTTGATAAATATACACCTAAAGAAAATAAAATTAAAAATTATATGATAAGCTTTATAAGTGGTGGAACAATGGGATTTTTAGGAGAACTATTAATAAAATTACTTATAGAGATTGGAATAGAAAGAGAAAAAGCAAGTGTTTTAATGATTATCACAATAATATTTATAAGTGTTCTTTTAACAAGTATAGGAGTATTTAGTAAATTAGTAAGAAAGTTAAGATCAGGTCTTTTAATACCAATATCAGGTTTCGCTCATAGCATAGAAGCATCTTTCATTGATTACAAAAGCGAAGGATGGATAAAGGGAGTTGGAGCAAGTGCATTTCATTTAGCAGGAAGTGTAATAATAACTGGCGTAGTTGCAAGTATATCACTTGCACTTATAAGAATAATGGTAGGCATGTTATGACATTAGAATTTAAGAACATGTATATTGGAAAAAGTGGAATAGTATCAGGAAAAGAAGAAAAAGAAGGACCACTTTCAAAATATATAGATAAAGAATGTGATAATTTCAATAATGAAAAAACATATTTAAAATCAGAAATAAAAATGGGAAAAGAAAGCATTGATATTGCACTTAAGAAAAACAAAATGAAAAAAGAAGACATAGACATCGTAATAGGTGGAGATTTAACAGAAAATCTAGCAGCAACTACATACACAGTAGAAAATATAGAAAGCTCATTCATTGGACTATATAGTGCATGTGCAAGCTTTAACCTATCATTAATATTAAGCGGACTTCTTCTTAATGAAAAAGATTTAAAAATACTTGTTGTAACATCATCACATAATAAAGTATCTGAAAAAGAATTCAGAAATCCAACAGAATATGGAGCACCAAAAAGTCTTACATCATCTAAAACAGTAACAGGAGCAGTTGCAACAATAGTATCAAGGAAAAAGACAAAAGTAAAAATAACAAAAGCAACAATTGGAAAAATAGCAAATTACAACTTTAGTGATCCAATGAATATGGGAGCATCGATGGCACCATCTGCAGTTGACACATTAATAAATCATTTAAAAAATACAAAGACAACTATAAAAGACTATGACCTTATCCTAACGGGAGATCTAGGAAAATATGCAAGTAAAATATTTTTAGAAATACTAAAAAAGGAATATAAAATAGACATAAAAGGCATATATAAAGATTGTGCATCAATGATATATAAAACTGATAAAGAAAATCTTTATGCAGGATCGTCAGGTCCAACAACATCAGCAATGATACTTTTAACAAAAATATATGATTTAATAAGTCAAAAAAAATTAAGAAAAGTACTCTTAATTGCAACAGGGGCACTATTTAGTAAAATATCAGTAGATCAAAAAGAAAGAATACTTGGAATAAGTCATTTGATAGAACTGGAGGGAGAAAATTGAAATTAGTATACTCATTTTTGTTCTGTGGAACAATATGCTTAATAAGTGAAATAATACAAAGTAATACAAAACTAACTCCAGGGACTGTAACAAGTATATTTGTAACAATCGGAACATTTCTAAATATAAATGGTTTATATGACAAAATAGTAGAAATAGTAGGTGGAGGAGCAAGCCTTCCAATATTAAGCTTTGGAAATCTACTTGAAAAAGGATGCATTGAAAGTGGGACATTGCTAGGAGTTTTTACTGGATGCCTTAAATACACATCAGCTGGTATTGCATCAGCACTTTTCTTCTCATTTATATTCACATATGTAATAAAGAAAAAAATATAAAATATTGATTTTTTAAGGGTTTTATGTTAGGATAATGCGCATAAATCAATGAGGTGAATTTTATGAGTGAAGAATTAATGGAAGATGCAAAATATTTAGCATCAGTTCTAGTATCCCGTGCATCAAAACTAAAGAACAACTTATCACTAGAAGATGCAATAAATATTGAGGAAAATAGTGAAATATATGTATCTGATGAAGGAAATTCATTTGATGACAAAGTAGTTGTAGAGACAAACTGTGATAAAAATGCAACTGAAATTGAAGCTGGAGAGAAAGAAATAAAGAAAGAAAATATAGTATATATAGATAAAACAAGAAGTAATAAGGTTCTAGTTTCATTAGCAGAAGATGAAATAGAAATTAAAAAGATGACAACAAGAAACATCATAATATATGGAAAAGATGATGAAAAGAAAGTATTAAATGCATATGATGATGACTCAACAAGAATAGATTTAAATAATAATGTAACCATATTCCATAGCTTTCAATCAGGTGAACTAAAAGAATCATATAATGGGGATTACATAAAAATACCTTTTGAAATAAAAAACGATGAACCAAAGAAGATAAACGATAGTCAGCTATGCAAGGAATTAAAATCAGTTGCAAGTACAATAAGGAGAAATGCATTAAAAATAGCAGAAAATAAGAAAAGAGCATATCATTAAACTCTTTTTTTTGATGCATACTTTTGTTATAATAAATATATGAGGATGATAGTATGGAAATCGATTTTAAGATAAATGACTTCGAGGGACCCCTTGATTTGCTTCTATATCTTATAAAACAAAACAAAATGAATATATTAGATATAGAAATAGAAAAAATAACAGATCAATATATGGCATACCTTAATAAGATGGAAGAGATGAATCTAGAAGTAACAAGCAATTATCTAGTAATGGCAAGTGAACTACTTTACATAAAGTCAAGAATGTTAATACCTAAAAAAGAAGAAGAAAAAGAAGATGAAGAAGAAGATCCAAGAGAAAACCTTGTAAACAGACTTTTAGAATATCAAACATATAAAGATATAAGAGAAGTATTAAAGAATAAAGAAAGTCTTAGAAGTGAAATATACACAAAAGCACCAGAAAACATAAGAAATTACATAAGTGAAAATGAAAAAATAAACACTGATGTTAGTCTTGATGATTTAGTAAATGCATTTAAAAAATTTCTAGAAAGAAAAGAAGAAGAAAAACCATTAAAAACAAAAGTAACAGAAAAAGAAATAAAAGTTAGTGATAGAAAAAACAGTATAAAAAAAATATTAAAAAGCAAAAAACATGTAAACTTTTTTTCACTATTTGATGAATATAGCAAAGAATATGTAATAGCAACATTTCTTGCAGTTCTAGAGCTTGCAAAAGAAGGAGATATAAAAATAGTGCAGAAAGAAGCTTTTGATGACTTTGAATGTGAGGCGGTAAAATGAAAGCAGTACTAGAAGGATTACTATTTGTTGTAGGAGACGAAGGTTTAAGCCTTGATCAAATAGAACAGGTACTTGAAATAGATGAAAATCTAGCAAAAGAATTAGTAAGAAGTTTAAAAAATGATTATGAAAGTCCAGAAAGAGGATTAAGAATAGACTTTTTAGGAAACAAAATAAAATTAACAACTAAAAGAGAACACAAAGATTATTATGCAAAACTAATAGAAAATCCAGAAACAAACACACTATCAAATGCAGCACTTGAAGTACTCGCAATAATTGCATATAATGAACCAATAACAAGAGTTGATGTTGATAAAATAAGAGGTGTTAGTTCATCATCAATGATAAGAAAACTAACAAGTAAAGGACTAATAAAAGAAGAAGGAAGAAGCACACTTCCAGGAAGACCTATACTATATGGAGTTACAACAGAATTTTTAGACTTCTTTGGACTTTCTAAAATAGAAGATTTACCAAATATGGATGATTTTATTGCAAAAGCTAAAGAAGAAACAGATGATGAAGTAGATTTATACCATTCAAAATACAGAGAAGATGAAGAAAAAATTGACACAAAAGAAGAAAATGGTAAAATAATTGAGGAGGAAAAATAAAATGAATAAAATAATAGCAAATAAAGATGAATTTAAAAAATTAGTAAGAGATTCTAAAGAAACAGTGATAGTTGATTTCTTCGCAAACTGGTGTGGACCATGTAAAATGTTATCACCAGTACTAGAAGAATTAGGAGATAAATATAAGATTTACAAAGTAAATGTAGATGATAATATGGATTTAGCAGAAGAATTTAATGTATCATCAATACCATGTGTAATTAAGTTTATAGATGGTAAAGAAGATTCTAGATTTGTTGGAATGAGATCAAAAGATGAAGTAGAGGACTTTATAAAATAATGTACGATATGATAATAATAGGAGCAGGAACTGCAGGATTAACAAGTGCAATATATGCATCTCGTAGCGACAAAAAGGTACTTGTTTTAGAAGCACTTTCTATAGGAGGACAAATAGTAAATACAAATAAAATAGATAACTATCCAGGACTTTTCCACATATCTGGATATGATTATTCTATGAAACTAAAAGAACAAGCTTTAGATTTAGGAACAGAAATAAAATTTGAAAAAGCAATAGACCTAATAAAAAATGATGATAATATAGAAGTAATGACAGAAAAAAATAAATATAAATGCAAATCATGTATACTTGCACTTGGAGTCGTAAGCAGAAAACTTAATCTTCCAAATGAAAAAGAGTTAACAGGAAAAGGAATATCATACTGTGCAACATGTGATGGAATGTTCTATAAAGGAAAAGAAGTTGCAGTAAATGGTGGTGGAAATACCGCATTAGATGATGCACTTTTCTTAAGTGGTATAGCAAAGAAAGTATATCTAATACATAGAAGAGATGAATTTAGAGGAAACATAAAAACAGTTGAAGAACTAAAGAAAAAAGATAATGTAGAATTTATTCTAAATAGTACAGTAACAAAATTAAATGGAAAAGATAAGTTAGAAAGCATAGAAGTAACAGATAAAGAAGAAAATAAAAAAATATTAAATATTGATGCATTATTTATAGCAATTGGACAGATACCAGAAAACAATAATATATTAGATATTATTGATAAAGATGAAAAAGGATATATAATTGCAAAAGATAACGATATGCATACAAATATTCCTCATATATACGTAGCAGGAGATATAAGGGAAAAGAGATTAAGACAATTAGTAACAGCAGCATCAGATGGCGCAGTAGCAGCAGTAACTGCAATAAGAGAATTAAATAAATAAAAAAGAAGGATTATTTTTCCTTCTTTTTGCTTTTAGCATTATTGCTACCACTAGTTTTTTTAATATTCTTATTGAGAGTATCAATTTCTTCATCGTATTTCTTCTTAACACTTTTTATACGACATTCAGTATAAATAATATCTGCAATTAAAATAATAATTGTAACAATAACATAAGCAGATACTGAAAGCTTTGATGAAGATTTAGAAGAAGTAGTAGTTTTAGAAGTATCATCAGATTTAGAAGTATCTTTAGCTTCATCTAGATGATCCATGATATCATATCTATCACTCTTGCTCTTCTCATATTCACTCTTGATTTGAGCTTCTATTTGACTATTCATTGAAGAAGCATAACCAGAAAATGATTTCTTACCAATAATGATATAAGGAACTCCTGATGCATCATCTCCTAAAACACTAGCAGCCTTTTGCATAAGAGCATTATTATCACTATTTTGCCATACTTCATAAGTCTTTAAATTAAAATACTTACCATATTCTCCAATAATACTTGAAAAATAATGAATAGCATGTAAACAATATCCACAGGTATTACCTCTAAATATATAAACGTTTACTTTATTATCATCATCTTCCTTGTAACCGCTAAAATCTGTCTTCTTTAAATCATCAACATAAGTAGCAGCATCACTATTATCCTTAAATGTTTCAATTTCTTCATCAACAGTTTCCTTGAAGTTTGTCATCTTCTCTTCAGCATGAACAGAAGGAACAAAAGTGAAAACTGCAACTAAAACAGTTAAGAATACAAATAATTTTTTCTTCATATAAACTCCTTTCTTAAATATTTTAATATATTTAATATATAAAAGTAAAGAAAATATTGACTTTTTAAATGTAAATAAAAAATGTAAAGTAATATAAATTTAATAAAAAAACTAGTATAAAAAAAAATTATTATGTATAATCAAGTATATAACATAGGATGTATTTTATTAAAGATAAAAAGAATGTATTAATTGCAGCATTAATCGCTGCAGTCGTATTTATGGCAGTAGGTTACGCAGCATTTGCAACTACATTAAACATTAATGGAAAGGCTACTATTGATAGTAACTGGGATGTTGAAATAACAGGAATTACTTCAACACATACAGGAACAGCATCAGACAAAACTGCACCAACATTTACAAAGACAACTGCAACATTTGATTCAACATTAGTCGCTCCTGGAGATTCTTCAGAATACACAATAACTGTTGAAAACAAAGGTAACATTGATGCTAAACTTGATAGTTACACATTAACATCAGAAGATGGCGATACTCAAAGCCCAGCTATTGCATATACTAAAGTTTCACAACCTGCAGAAGGAAGTACTTTAGCAGCTGGTGAATCAACTACATTCGTTGTAAAAGCAACTTATGATAGCAGTATTACAGAAGTTCCTTCTGTAAAAATAAGCTAGTCATCTAGCTTTTTTATTTGCAATGATATATACAAATAGCAAGGTTTATGGTACTATTAAATAGTGATTATATGAATAAGATAAAGAAAAGAAAAATAGAAAGTAGAATAAAAAAGAACAAAACAAAACTAGTATCAATAATAGTAGTAGTTTTTGTATTGCTTTTAGGAGTTTCTTATGCAGCATTTACAACAACACTTTCAGTAGATGGAAATGCAACAATTAAAAGTGATACATGCAAAGATAAAATAACAAGGAACTTTGAAATAACAGGCTCATGGGGCGATGGAACAAATACCATAAATGCAGCAACACTTACAATAAATAATAATGACTCAGACGTGTTAACAGATTGGGAGGCAGTAATAAGTGGACCGGCAGATATGAAAATTATCTCTTACAACTCTGATGTAACAGAAGATAACGGTATATCAACATTAAAACAAACACA
>ONSL01000015.1 GCA_900320505.1 uncultured Eubacteriales bacterium | reverse complement strand
TATGCTATCCTTATAATAGGAAGGAGTTTTTGTTATGATTCTTACTTTTGTAATGCTTATAGTTTATATAATTGCAGCAGTAGGACAATGGAAAGTATTCGAAAAAGCTGGTAAAAAAGGTTGGCATGCAATAATACCACTATTAAATAGTTATGATTTATTTGAAATTGGAGGTATTAAAGGAATATACATATTATTTGCATTTATTCCACTTGTAGGACCTATAATATATTTAGTTTATTTAGTAAAAGCATATATTGGAATATGTAAAGGCTTTGGAAAAGATAACATTTATGCAGTATTATTTTTCTTCTTCGCTCCAATAATGTTTATAATATTTGGATTTAATGAAGAACAATTTAATACAAGCCTTGCAGGAGTAGAACCAATTAAGAAGGAAAATACTCAAGTAAATAATAATATAACACCATCTGTTAATACAGCAAATCTAAATAATGGTATAGAGCCAAGTACAGTAGCACCACAAAGTGCACAAACATCGGCAAATCCTGCACCAACTCAACAAGATATGGGAGATATGGGAGTAAATATAATACCTGAAACAAGCATAAATAATTTTTATAATGTGCCTACAAATACAGTAGCTCCACAAAATGCACCAGTAAGTAATAATGCACCTATTGAAACACCAAACCCTGCACCTGTAAATAATATTGTAGAGTCAAGCATAAAGCCTGTTAATGAGACTCCAGCATCTTCTGCACCAATAGCGCCAAACACTGAAAATAATATAAATCAGGTAAATAGTACAAATAACGTAAATCAAAATGGAAATATGTAGACTGCAGAAATGCAGTTTTTTATTTACAATAAACATTTTATTTGATATAATAACACCGAGTATTAAGAAATACTCCTTACCTATTTATATAGGTCATAAGTCCAGAAGGAGGTGCAAGAATGAACAAATACGAAATAACAATTGTTGTTAGAACTGATATCGAAGATGCTTTAATAAAGAAAACAGCAGAAGATATGAAAAAGGTTCTTGTTGATTCTAAAGCTAAAATATTAGAGGAAAAAGATCTAGGAGCAAGAGAATTAGCATACGAAATAAACAAGATGAAAACAGGACATTACTTCTTCTACACAGTAGAATGCAAGAGTAATGTAATCGATGAATTTGAACGTTTAGCAAAAATTAATGAAAATATTATTCGTCATTTAACTATTAAAGTTGAAGACTAAGAAAGAGGAAAAAATGAATAAAGTAGTTTTAATAGGTCGTTTAACAAGAGATCCAGAATTAAGATATACATCAACAAATAACACACCAGTTTGCACATTCAGCTTAGCAGTAGATAGAGAATTTGGAAGAAATAATAATGCAGGAGATAATCAGACAGCAGATTTCTTAAACATAGTAGTTTGGAATAAAGCTGCAGAAAACTGCAAAAACTATTTATCTAAAGGATCACAATGTGCAGTTGATGGAAGAATTCAAACAAGATCATATGATGATCAAAATGGAAATAAACGTTATGTAACAGAAATAGTTGCAAACAGAGTTGAATTTTTAGGATCAAAAGGAAGTAATGCTAGTGCAGCTCCATCAAATGAACCAACACCATACGACTTTGCAGATGCTCCATCATCTTCACCTAAAGAAGATAAAGGAACAGATGTAAGCAATAATCCTTTCGCAGAATTTGGATCTTCAGTTGAAATAAATGACAATGATGATGAATTACCATTTTAAAAAGGAGGATTAACTGTGGCAGAATTTTATCGTAAAAAGAAAAAGGTTTGTATGCTATGTGCTGGAAAAACAGTATCATATAAAGAACCAGAAATTTTAAAGAAATATATAAATGAAAAAGGTAAAATCGTTCCAAGAAGAGTAACAGGAACATGTGCTCGTCATCAAAGAGTAATCGCTCGTGAGATAAAAAGAGCTCGTGCTATTGGATATTTACCATATACAAAATAAGAGTGCATAGCATTCTTTTTTTTACGTTTATTCATGTAAATATTATCTTTATCTACTCTATTAACTTGCAACAACAATAGATTTCATCTTCACATGTATAGTTATACTTGGATATAAGGATTATTTCTTAAAAATAGCAAGAGGAGAAGACCCAGAAATAGATACTTTATTTAGTCATTCTAAATATTTTCTTCAGACAATAATATTATCGTTTATAGCACTACTGTTAATAGCACTTGGAACTTTATTATTAGTAGTTCCTGGAATAATAATATCAATAAGTCTTTCACAAGTACTATATATAATGTTAGATAATCCAGACATGAAATATGATGAAGTATTAAAAAAGAGTAAAGAAATGATGAATGGACATAAGAAAGAATATTTTATATTACAATTAAGTTTTCTAGGATGGATGCTGCTTGATATATTAACATTTGGAATACTATCATTATGGCTAGTACCATATATGGAAGAAACATATGCTGCCTATTATAATTATTTATTAAATGGTATTAATGCACCAAGTACCAGCAATATAAATTCGCCATTACCAAACAATATGCAAACACAAGTAGATCAAGTATCAAATAACATAAATAATAATACAGCACCAGCATCAAATAGTATGCCAAGTCAAAATGTTGTACCAAGTATGCAAACTAATGTCGTAAGTAATCAAAATGCACCCGCACAGTCTCTACAAACAAGTAATATAAATAATAATCAAAATACTATAAATAATATGTATACAAATAACCAAAATGAAAACATACAAAATACACAGAATCAAGTAAATAACAATCAAAATAATAACATGTAAGTATTAAGAAGAATACCAAAAACAGTATTCTTTTTTCGTGTTCCAAATAGACATAAGAAGTAAATTATTATATAATATTTATTGCGAGGTACTATATGAAAAGAGAAAAAGAATATAAAAAGTTAAAGAAGTTAATAAAAAAATCAAAAACAATATTTTTCATGAATCATAAAAATCTTGATCTTGATGCAATAGGATCATCTATTGGAATGTACAGTATCGCAGAAGAATTAAAGAAAGAATGTTTTATAGTCGTTGATGATGAAGAGCATGAAAAAGGTGTTGGAAAAGTATTAAAAGAAATAGAAGGAGTATATAACGTTATTAGTAGTAAGGACTTACCTATCTATTTAAATAAGAAAGGAAAGAAAAACTTATTAATAATACTAGATACTAACAAAGAAGAAATGCTTCAAAATAAAAATGTATTAGAATATTTTGAAAAAATTATAATAATAGATCATCATAAATTAGGAAAAAGTACAGTAGAAGCTAGTCTAATTATTGATGAAGAAATATCAAGTACATGTGAAATGGTACTTGAAATAGCAAACTACTATGAAAAGAAATTTAAACCATACGTTTGCACCCTACTTCTTGCAGGAATAGTATTAGATACTAACAACTTCACATTAAAAACAGATAGTAATACATTCTACTCTGCTTATGAATTAACAGCATATGGAGCAAGTGTTAAAAAAGTACAGTATCTATTAAAACAAGATATAGAAGAATATAATGAAAGACAAAAATTAATATCAAACGTAGACGTAAAAAAAGGAATAGCAATTGCAAAAGCATCACCTTATGTAATATATAGAAGAGATGAACTTGCACGTGCAGCAGACGAACTTTTATACTTTAGTGATATTGATGTATCATTCGTTATTGGAAAAATAGAAAAAAATGTAGTTGCAGTATCAGCAAGATCACTTGGAAATAAAGACATAAGTGAAATAATGACAAGAATAAAAGGTGGCGGAGATGCAACATCAGGAGCAGCAATCATAAAAAATAAAAAGATAAGCGAAGTATATGATATGATAACAGATGCATTAAAAGGAGAGAAGTAAATGAAAGTAATATTCTTAAAAGATGTAAAAAAACAAGGTAAAAAGGGAGAAATAAAAGAAGTAAAAGATGGATATGCAGAAAACTTTTTAATAAAAAAGGGATATGCAACAAAATTGAATAACGATAGTAAACAAAAGCTAGATCATGAAGTTAAACTAGAAAAAGAAGCTAAAAAAGAAGAAAAAAATGAAGCAGAAAACATAAAGAAAAAACTAGATGGGACAGTACTTGAATTCAAAGTAAGAACAGGAGCTGGAGATAAAGTTTTTGGTAGTGTATCAGCAAAAGCAATAAGAGATGAATTAAACAAAAAAGGAATAAAGATAGATAAAAAAGTAATTAATCTAAATAGCAATCTAGATACATTAGGATTTCACGATGTAGAACTTGACCTATATAAAGGAGTAACAGCAAAAATAAAAGTACACATAATAAAATAGAGGTGATAAAATGCCAGTAAGAACAATGCCAAATGATGTAGAAGCAGAAAAATCAGTATTAGGTGCATGTTTTCTATCAAAATATGCACTTGAAAAAGCATGCGAAAGTTTAACAGAAGATAGCTTCTACGATAATAAAAATATCGCTATATTTAAGGGATTAGAAGCTTTAAACGAAAAGAAAATACCATTAGATATTGTAACACTTACAACATATTTAAAAGATAACAATATGTTAAATGATGCTGGTGGAGTTGAATATATAACAAGTGTTGTAAACTTTGTACCGGTTGCTTCAAATGTTGACTACTACATAAAAATAGTAAACGAAAAAAGTATGATGCGTAATCTAATTAGAACAGCAGAAGGTATTGCAAGTGATGGATATAATGCAACAGAAGACGTTAACGATACATTAGATGAAGCTGAAAGAAAAATATTAGATATCGTTAAAAATAGAAAATCAACTGAATTTAAACCAATTGGCGAAGTAATGAAAAAAGAGGAAGAAAACCTTGAAAAACTTGCTGAAACAAAAGGAGAAGTAACAGGACTTGCAACAGGATGGTATGATATAGATAAAATTACATCAGGTCTTCATGAAAATCAGTTCATAATAATTGCTGCTCGTCCTGCTATGGGAAAAACAGCCTTTGCTCTTAACCTAGCAACAAACGTTGCAATAAATGATGATGCAACAGTTGCAGTATTTAACCTAGAAATGGGAGCAGAACAATTAGCAGGAAGAATACTATCATCACTTGGTCAAATAGAAGGAAGAAAACTTCAAACAGGAAAACTTTTAAATGAAGATTGGAAAAAAGTAAGCGAAGCAATTAGTCAAATAGAAAATGCAAATCTTTATATAGATGATACACCAGGTATAACAATTGGAGAAATAAGAGCAAAATGTCGTAGACTAGCAAGTACTGAAAAAGGTCTAAACCTTGTAATAATCGATTACTTGCAGTTAATATCAGGTGGAAAAAACTATGGAGCAAACCGTCAGCAAGAAGTATCAGACATATCAAGAGCATTAAAAACACTTTCAATGGAATTACATATACCAATAATTGCACTAGCCCAGCTATCTCGTGCAGTTGAAACAAGAGAGGATAAACGTCCATTAATGAGTGACTTAAGAGAGTCTGGATCAATAGAGCAAGATGCAGATATAGTATCATTCCTATATAGAGATGACTACTACAATAAAGAAGCTAAAAATGATGACAATTCAAGTATAACTGAATTCATAATAGCAAAGAACAGAAATGGACCAACATCAACAATTCAGTTATTATTTAAGAAAGACACTAGTACATTCCTAAATATAAGAAAGGAGGCTGCACCAAGTGAAGCATAAAAGATTATTTATCGTATTATGCACATTTATATTTATATTTTCACTAGGCATGAAAAACTTAAGTAGAACACCAAAAAATGTATATAGAGTATACCTACAAGGCAAAAGCCTAGGCTTAATAAAATCTAAAAAATCCCTTGAAAAATATATCGATAACATGCAAGTAGAACTAAAGAAAAAATATAATGTAAAAAGAGTATATGCACCAAGTGGATTAAAGATAGAAAAAGAGATAACCTATGACAATAATATAATTTCAACAAAGAAAATATATGAAAAAATAAAAAATGAATCAGGTTTTACACTAGATGGATATAAAATAAAAATAAATCCATATAACAGTACAGACAAAAAACAAAAGGCATTAACACTTTATGTACTAGATAAAAAAGTATTTGAAGACTCTGCTAATAGTACAGTAAAATCATTTGTTTCTAAAGCAGATTATGATACTTACAGCAAGAACAAAAAACAAACAATAAAAGATGTTGGAAAAATAGTAGAAAACATATATATAGGTAATAAAATAACAATAAAAAAAGAAAGAATACCTGCAGATAAAAAGATATACACTGATACTGAAAATCTAACAAAATTCTTGCTATTTGGAAATGATAATAACAACAACATATCAACATATACAATAAAAGAAGGAGACACAATAGAAGATGTTGCATTTAATAATAAAATGTCAACAGATGAATTTTTAATAATAAATCCAAAATATACAAGTGCAACAGCACTCCTTTATCCAGGTGGAACAGTAAACATTGGTATATTGAAACCAGAATTAAGCATAGTTGAAGAAGATGAAGTAGTTGCATATCAGGAAAAGAACTATACAACAAAAACCGAAACAGATAATTCAAAAAATATAAACTATAGTGAAGTAAGACAAAAAGGTGTAAAAGGAAAAGATAAAGTTACACAAAAAGTATTAAAAGTAAATGGAGAAACAACAAACATAGAAACAACAAATACAGAAGAGATAACTCCAGCAGTAGAAGAAATAGTTGTTAAAGGAACTCAAGGAGTTGGAAGAGGAGACGTATATAGTGGCTATGGTACAGCAGTTGCAACTAAAGGTGAATGGGGCTGGCCAGCTACATGTAATTCAATCTCAAGTCCATTTGGTTATCGTTGGGGAACTCTTCACGATGGAACAGATATTGCAGGATGTGGATATGGTTCAAATATCTTTGCAGCGCAATCTGGAACAGTCGTAAAAGTATCTCAAAAGTTTGATAATGGTAAATATATAATAATAAATCACAATAATGGCTATTATACACTATATGCCCATCTATCAGGATTCAATGTAAAAGAAGGACAAAATGTATCAAAAGGTGAAGTAATAGGCTTCATGGGACAAACAGGATATGCAACAGGAGTACACGTACACTTTGCAATATGGGCTGGATATCCATACTATGGAGGACACGTTTATAATGCAATGTCTTTCTACTAAAAATCTAGGCTTCATGACAGTATCAAGTGGTTCTAAAGGTAATTCATCATTAGTACTATGTGGAAAAACAAAACTAATAATAGATGATGGAATAACATATTCAAGATTAAAAAAAAGTATAGAAAGCATAGGATTATCATTCAAAGACTTTAGTGGAATACTAATAACACATGCACATAGTGACCACGTAAAAGGCCTTGAAATGCTTCTTAAACATACACAATTAAAAGTCTTAATACCAGAAGAAATGTATGATGAATTAAAAGAAATAGTACCAAAAAGTAAAGTGGTATTCATAAAGAAACATAATAAATTAAATGATACAGAAATAACACTATTTAGAACATCACATGATACTGCATGTAGTGTAGGATACATAATTACATATGAAGATAAATCACTTGTATACATAACAGATACTGGATATATAAATAGAAAATATTTTGATATATTATCTAATAAAAATATATATTTAATAGAAAGTAATCACGATGAAGAAATGTTAAGAAATGGTCCCTACCCTCCTTTTCTAAAGGCAAGAGTATTAAGTGATCATGGACATCTTTCAAATAAAATGACTGCAAGTTATCTAGAAAAATTTGTTGGAAAAGAAACAAAATATGTATTTCTCGCCCACCTTTCAGAGCATAACAATACAGAAAAGTTAGCACTAGAAGAAACACAAAATAAACTAAAAGGAAAAAATATTGAAATAATAATAGCAAGTCAGTATGAAGAAAGCAAACTAGTAGAGGTTTAAAATGATAAAGATAATATGTGTAGGACATCTAAAAGAAAAATACTTAAAAGAAGCAGAAACTGAATACTTAAAAAGACTTACAAAATATAATAAAGTAGAACTTTTAGAACTAGATGATAAAGGATATAATGATACATCAAAAGTAATAAAAGAAGAAGGAAAAGAAATATTAAAACATCTTGATGATAAAAGCTTTATAATAACACTTGAAATAAATGGAAAAGAATTTGATAGTATATCATTCGCAAAGAAAATAGAAGAGATAAATATAAGTTATCCAAATATAACATTTATAATAGGAGGAAGTTATGGTCTTTCTAGTGAAGTAATAGAAAAAGCAAATATGCATATGTCTTTTTCACATATGACTTTTCCACATCAACTGTTTAGAATAATGCTATTAGAGCAAATTTATAGAGCATATAAGATAATAAATAATGAAAGTTATCACAAATAAGGAGTAATTATGAAAAAAATTATTATAGAAGTTGGATCAACGAACACTAAAATAGATAACTATGAAAATGATAAAGTAACAAGAATAAAAGAAGAAACAATCCTTTTTAAAAAACACTATAAAGAGAAAAACAAGCTAGAAGATTCTGATGTAAGAGAGTTAATAGACATAGTAAATGACATAAAAAAAGAATATGATGATATATATGTATGTGGAACAAGTATTTTTAGAAATTTAAATGAAAAAGAAAAGAAAGATTTTTTAGACTATTTTAAATTACAAACAGGAATTGATTTTAATATAATAACAGAGGAGGATGAAAATAAATTAACAGTATGTGGTGCAACAAGAAAAGTAAATATTCCAGTATGTGTATTTATAGGCGGTGGAGGTTCCACCGAAATAACAATTTATGATAAAAAAGAAAAAGAAAGTATTAATACAGAAATAGGTGTAATGGATATAATGGAGAAATTTCCAGACTTAGCAGATGATATAGCAAAATCAAAGTTGGAGGATGTAAAAGATTACATAAAAAAGCATTTAAACTTACCAAAAGAAAAATGTGATACATTAATACTTGCTGGAGGAGGCCATTTACTATTCGCTCTAAACTCTAGTATAAAATACGAAAAAAATACGATATATACTGATAATAATGCACCTATAATGATGGATATAGAAACAAGAGAAAAAGAAACAAAAAGATATTATGAATCTATTTCACTAGATGCAATAAGAAAAAGAGTTGATAATCCAGAATGGTGGTTTGCAACACGTGCAATGTGTGCATTTGTACTAGTAGTAGCAGAAGAAATAGATGCAAAAGTAATAATTCCAACGGATATAGATATGGTGTATGGAATAATTGCAAAGGAGGATAAAAAATGATAGGAAATAGTTGGGACAATTACTTAAAAGATGAATATGAAAAACCATATTTTAAAGAATTAATGAAATTTATAGATGAGGAGTACAAAACTAAAACAGTATATCCTCCAAAAAATGAAATATTTAATGCTTTTAAATATACACCTTATGAAAAAGTAAAAGTAGTAATACTAGGACAAGATCCTTATCATGAAGAAGGACAAGCAGAAGGATTATCATTTTCAGTAAAAAATGAAATAGGAAGGCCACCTTCTCTTCAAAATATATTTAAAGAATTAGAAAGTGACTTAGGAATAAAGGTATCAAACAATAATTCATTAGTACCTTGGGCATTTGAGGGAGTACTTCTTCTAAACTCTGTTCTAACTGTATTAAAAGGAGCTGCAGCATCCCATGCATCAAAAGGATGGGAAACATTTACAGACGATGTAATAAAAATAATAAATGAAAAAGAAGACCCAGTTGTATTTATACTTTGGGGAAATTATGCAAGATCAAAAAAAGTACTAATAACAAATAAACGTCATTTAGTACTTGAATCCCCTCACCCATCTCCATTTTCAGCATATCATGGATTCTTTGGATCAAAACCATTTTCAAAGACAAATGAATTTCTAAAAAAGAATGGAATAAAAGAAATAAACTGGCAAATATAAAAGACTAACTACTTATTTGAGTTAGTCTCTTTTATATCCCATAATTTTAAATTTTTAAAGTGACAAAATAAATGTGTTCCATGACTGGATTTTTTTAAATCATTATATTCTTTAACAGTATCATTATAAAACTTTTTAGCAGCAAGCAAAGAAGAATTATTGTCCCTTATATCATCATAAAGCTTCTTTATATCTTCATTCTTTAATAACTTTTCATCATCTATTAATTCATCATTAAATTTATTATTAAGTGTAGAAAGTAAATTATCAAGTTCCCTGCCCTCATAATTGCTAAAGTTTATATCTTTAAAATCATTTTCATAATCTTCTCCGAATTTATCTTTTGTACTAATAATTAAATCTTTCTTATCATTTAAATAAACATTGATGTTATCTTCTGCATCATCTACTCTTGCAAGAAGTTTTTTCTGCCTTATTTTAACAAGTCTAACCTTTATAAAATAAATAATAATAACAGCTACTAGAAAAATAGCAACACCAGCCCTAATAATACTTTTCATCTTTATCTACCTCTAACAAAAATTATAGCAGAGTTCTATTAATTATTCAAATATAACATAATCAATATAATCATTAAAAATTAAAATAAGTTTATTTGAATTAATATCACGAATTAAAGTATATTTATTATTAGAGTTTTCAATAATTCCTTTAAATATAATATCTTTCCATTCTTTAGAATTAGGAAAAGAAACATAAAAACATACTGTTTTACCTTTATTCATCATTAAAAAATTATCATTATAATAGAATTTATTTCTATCCTCTCTACTAGGATATGTCATATCAATCATCAAATCACCTAATAAAATATATGATAGAAAAAATAAAATATAACTAATTCGCTATTTCATCAAAAACCTTAATAGTGCCAACTGGTTCTGTCCCCTTTATAAAATACATAAGCTTCTTCTTTTCAGCATTATCTGTTACAATATTACCACTTATAGGATCAACAAAGAAAGCATTGAGGTTGCTAGGTTTCTTATACCAAACATCATTCATATTTTCTTCAAGTGGCTCTGTCATATTGTACCAAATATTTTGTGCGTGAAGAGCAATATTAGGTATCTTTCTGTTATCATCATATCCAAGCCATACAATTGAAAGTAAATTCTTATTATATCCAATATACCATTCATCAGTATCAGTAGTTCCACTCTTAACAGCATATTTATGCTTTAATTTAGAATTTAATCCAATAGCAGTAGGATAATTATAGTCGATAAAATTAGGATCATAAGTTGATGTTAACATATTATTTAAAATATATGTAATACTAGAATTTAGCGCCTGCTCTCTACTATTAGGACTTTCATATAATGTATTGCCCTTTCCGTCAACGATCTTTTCAATGATATGAGGCTCCACCCTCTTTCCCATATTTGCAAAAGCAGCATATCCTCCTGCCATATCAATAATATTAATTTCAGAAGTTCCAAGAGGAAGAGAAGGAACAGCATCAAGCTTTGCATCAATCCCTACTCTTTTTGCAACATTTATTGTCTGCTCTGGTCCTAAAAATAGATTTGTTTTAACTGCATAAACATTATCTGAATAACTAACAGCAGCAGCCATACTAATAGGCTTATTAGCATACTTATTATTATAATTATGAACATTATAAACATTATTATTTTCAAGATTAAAAGAAGTCTCTGAACTTATGAATTGGCTGCTAGTAGTAAAACCATTTTCAAGAGCAGCATAATAAAGATATGCTTTCATTGTAGAACCAACTTGTCTTTTAGATTTAACTGCCCTATTATAAGTTGACTTGTTATAATCTTTCCCTCCAACAAGAGCGATAATCTTGCCAGTATCAGGCTTCATAATAACTGCAGCACCCTCTAAATCTTTTACATTTCCAATTTCATCTTTTATAGTCTTTTCAAGATTCTCTTCTGCATTAGAATCTAAATTTGTATAAATTTTAAGACCTTTAGTATCGCTATAATTTTTAGAAATATTAGGAATATTCTTAAGTTCTTCTAAAGTAGCATTTTGATAATACATATATTTATTTGAAATACTATCCTTTCTTCCTTTTATATCAAGCTTTTCATTATATGCCCTATCCCCTTCCTCTTTAGTTATATAACCATTTCTAACCATTAAATTTAAAATAACTCTTTGCCTTCTTTTAGCATTTTTTAAATGAACAATTGGATTATAGTAAGAAGGAGCCTTTGGAATACTAACAAGTAAAGATGACTCTGCAAGATCAAGCATTTTAGCATCCTTTCCAAAGTAAAAAAGCGATGCATTTCCAATACCATACATACCATTTCCATAATTAATAGTATTTAAATACCCTTCTAAAATCTCATCTTTTGAATATCTAGATTCCACTCTAACTGTGTATAACGCCTCAATTATCTTTCTCTTAAAAGTCTTATCAAAATCTAAAAATAAATTCTTAACATATTGTTGTGAAATAGTAGAAGCTCCTTCATTTAAACTTTTGTTTTTAATATTAGAAAAAGATGCTTTAACCATTCTAGCAACATCAAAACCATGATGCTTATAAAAATTTTTATCCTCTGTAGAAATAGTTGCATCTTTTATATATTTAGAAGTATCAGATAAAGATGTATATTTCTTATCATGTGATCCAGTGAAAAAGGCATTGTCTTTATTATCATATAAAGTAATATTATTAGCGTTGCTAATAGTAAGTTTTGGAGAAAGCTTTCCATAAAGAAATAATGCAAAAATTAAACAAATAAAAAGAATTATAATAACTAAAATAACTTTAAATAATTTTTTAAGCATGCAATCACCTAACTTTATTATTTGATAAATACTAGAAATTATGTACAAAATATAACAATTCATGATATAATAACGTAAGTTTAGTGGTGATGGAATGATTTGTAATCTTACAGTAAAAAATGGTGAAGAAAAATTAAATTGCACAGTAGATGTTCATAAAAATAGTGATGAATCACTATACTATATAGAGCCTGATGAATTAAAAACAGCATGTGTATTTGATACAAATAAAAATCATCTTGTAAGAGATAATACGGAAATGTATATGGAAATAGATTTTAACCTAGAAAAAGAAACAAATATAAAACTAAAAATAAAAGAGCTAGATAAAGAGATTAACTTTCCGTTAACTACAAATAAAATAGAAAAAGATGATAAAACTATTAAAATAGAATACATAATTGACAATAAAAAATGTATGTATAAATTAGAGAAGGTGTAAAGATGAGTATATTAAAAAGTTTAAAAGAAGACTTAAAGAAAATATTAAAAGAAAGTGGATATGAAGAAGATAATATAATATTCACAGTATCACAAAGAAAAGATTTGGGTGACTATCAATTAAATGATGCAATGTCCCTTGCAAAAAAATATCATGAAAATCCGAAAGAGATTGCAGAAAAAATTACAGAAACAATGAAAAAAGATGACAGATTTACAAACATAAATATAGCAGGACCTGGATTCATAAACTTTAGTTTAACAGATAAATATTTAATAGACTCACTAAACAAAATAATTGATAATTTTGAAAACAATATAGATAAAGAAAAAAAGAAAAAAATATTCATGGACTATGGAGGAGCGAACATTGCAAAAACACTTCATGTAGGACACTTAAGATCTGCAAATATTGGAGAAGGTGTTAAACGTCTAGCGCGTAGTCTAGGATATGATGTAATAAGTGATGTTCATTTTGGAGACATTGGAAGACAATCCGGAATGGTAATAAAAGAAATAAAAGAAGAGCATCCTAATCTTCCGTACTTTGATGAAAACTATAAAGGAGACTATAGTGAAGTAGACTTTAAAATAACATCAGATGATTTAGGAAGAATATATCCTCTAGCAAACAAAAAAGCAAAAGAAGACGAAGAAAACATGAAAGAAGTAGTAGAAATAACAAGACAGCTTGAAGAAGGAAATAGGGGATATAATGCACTTTGGAACAAGATAAAAGAAGTATCGATTGAAGACATAAAAGGAGTATATAAAGAAATAAATACAACATTTGATTTATATGAAGGAGAATCTGATTGCTATCCATACATACCAGAAGTCTTAGACTACTTAAGAAAGAACAACTACTTAAGAAAAAGTGAAGATGCAGAGGTAATAGATGTTAAAGAAGAAAGTGATAAAGAACCAATGCCACCACTAGTAGTTGTAAAAAGTAATGGTGGAGCATTATATGCAACACGTGAACTTGCAACACTATACTCAAGAATAAAAAGATTTAATCCAGATGAGATATGGTATTTCACAGACATGAGACAAGCTCTATACTTTGAACAAGTCTTTAGAGCAGCAAAAAAAACAAAACTAGTAGAAGAGGATACATACTTAGGATTCTATGGATTTGGAACCATGAATGGAGAAGATGGAAAACCATTTAAAACTAGAGATGGTGGAGTAATGAGCCTTAAAGAACTTATTAATATAATGACTGAAAAGACAAAAGAAAGAATTAATAGAGATATAGTAAAGGAAGATAAAGTAGATGAAACAGCAAGAAAAATAGGAATAGCAGCATTAAAATATGCAGACCTAATACCATATAGAGAAACAGACTACATATTTAATCCAGAAAACTTTACAAGCCTAGATGGAAAGACAGGACCATATCTTTTATATTCAGTAATAAGAATGAGATCACTTCTTTCCAAATCAGATATAAAAGATGCAAAAATGAAAAAACTAAATGGCAAAGAGGATAGAAAAGTAATGCTTGAAATACTAAATTTGCCAGATGCATTAACTAAAAGCTTAAAAATAAAAAGTCTAAATGAATTAACAGACTACATATATAGATTAACAAGTGCATATAATTCATTTTACAATTCAAACATCATTCTAAAAGAAGAAGATAGTGCTTTAAAAGAAAGTTGGCTTGCTCTAACAAAACTTGTTTATGACACAAATATGTACATTTTAAATATAATAGGATTAGATGTACCAGAAAAAATGTAAAAAAAGTGTTGCATATAGTTTAAATATATGATATAAATATTCTTGATTTTTTATTAAATAAGTGGAGGAAAATTATGACTGTTTCAAAGATGAAAAAAGAAGATCTAGAGTTATTATCAAATAAAGATATAACATATATGTTGATAGAGGAAGCTGGAAAGCCAATAAATACAGCAGACTTATTTAGAAAAATAATAAAACTATTGGATTTACCAGAAAGTACTTTTGAAAATAAAATAGCAGATTACTATACTGCATTATCAACAGATAAGAGATTTGTACTTTTAAGTGATGGAAAATGGGATTTAAGAGAACATCATACATCTGATTCATTAAAGACAGATGATGATGAATTAGAAGATGATGATGAAGAATCTGATGAAACTGGAGAAGAAGACGATACATCACTAGATGAAGATGATTATAGTGATTCTGATGATAATCCATATGATGACTCGAAAGAAGATTTAAAAGATTTAGTTGTAATTGACGAAGATGATATAGATAGTGATAATTAATTTATCACTTTTTATGTGCATAAAATTATGGTATACTATAAGCATTGGAAAGGAATGATATTATGTACGAACATCTAGAAGAGATAGAAAAGCATTATAATGAAATAAATGAAGAATTAACTAAACCGGAAGTATTAGGTGATATTAAAAAAACAACAAGCTTAACAAAGGAGTTAAGTGAATTAGAAGATGTTGTAACAACATTTAAAAAATATAAAGAAATATTAAAACAAATAGATGAAAATAAAGAACTTTTAAAAGACAAAGATCTAGGAGAAATGGCAAAAGAAGAATTAGATCGCCTTGAAGAAGAAAAAAAAGAAACTGAAAATGAATTAGAGCACCTTCTAATACCAAAAGATCCAAACGATAACAAAAACGTAATAATTGAAATAAGAGGAGCAGCTGGCGGAGATGAAGCTAATATATTTGCAGGAGACCTATTCAGAATGTATACAAGATATGCAGAAAAACATGGATTTAAATATGAAGTATATAATGCTGTAGAAGGAGATGCTGGAGGTTATGCTCAAATAGAATTTATGGTAAAAGGAGAAGGAGCTTATAGCAAATTCAAATACGAATCAGGATCACATAGAGTTCAGCGTGTACCAAAGACAGAATCAAACGGACGTCTTCAAACATCAACTGCAACAGTACTTGTAATGCCAGAAGCAGAAGAAGTAGATGTAGAAATAGATCCAAAAGACTTAAGAATAGATATATATAGATCAAGCGGAAAAGGTGGACAAGGAGTTAACACAACAGACTCTGCAGTAAGAATTACACACTTGCCAACAGGACTTGTTGTAACATGTCAAAATGAAAGAAGTCAAATACAAAATAAAGAAGAAGCAATGAGAGTATTAAAATCTCGTCTTTATCAGATGGAAGAAGAAAGAAAAGAAAAAGAAGAAGGTCAGGAAAGACGTTCAAAAATTGGTACTGGAGATAGAGCAGAAAAAATAAGAACATACAACTATCCACAAAATAGAGTAACAGATCATAGAATAGGATTTACAACAAAGAACCTAGATAGAGTAATGGATGGAGACTTAGATCCAATAATAGATGCACTAGGAGAAGAAGATGAAGCAAGAAAGTTAGCAGGAGAGAAAGAGTGACAGTAGAAAATTTACTTGTTGAAGGAAAAGAAAGCATTCATAGTGATCATGCAAAGATTATTCTAGCAGACCTTTTAAATCTAAATCCACTTGAAATGCTACTTCATCTTGATGATAAAGTAGATAATGATACAATAACAAAATATAGAAATGAAGTAAGAGCATTAAAAGAAGGAAAACCACTTCAATATGTTATGGGTTATACAAACTTTTATGGAAACAAATTTATAGTAAATGAAAATGTATTAATACCAAGATTTGAAACAGAAGAGCTTGTAGAAAACCTTATAAAATTAATAAATAAATATTTTGATAGTGATATAGATATAATAGACCTAGGATGCGGATCAGGAGCAATTGGACTAACATTAAAAAATAACTTGCCATCATCAAAAATAGATATGCTTGATATAAGTCCTGAAGCACTAGAAGTTGCAAAAGAAAATGGAAAAAATCTTTCACTAGATGTTAACTATATATTAGGAGATATGTTAGAAAACGTTGATAAAAAATATGATGTTATAGTATCAAATCCTCCTTATATAAAAGAGAAAGAAGAAATAGAAAAAATAGTAGAAGATAATGAGCCCCATTTAGCACTTTATGCTAAAGAAGATGGAATGGAGTACTATGATAAAATACTAAAGAAAGCAAAAAATAATCTAAAAGATAAATTTATAATAGCATTTGAAATAGGATCAGATGAAAAAGAAGATGTTATAAATCTAGCAAATAAGTATCTAGAAAATATAAAAATAATATCAAAAAAAGACTTAAGTGATAAAGATAGAATGATATTCATATTATCAAATAACTTAATTAATGAATAAAAAATTAAAAATCACTCTAAATATAAGTAGGGTGATTTATTTTGAAAAAATTTATTGTAATACTTCTTATTATTGGATTAATATTAAATATAAAAGGAACACATAAAAAGATACCAGATAAATCTATTAGATTTAGAGTAATATCAAATAGTAATATTAAAAAAGATAAAGAAGATAAAATAAAAGTAAAAAAAGTATTAAAAAAAGAAATGCAAAAAGATCTTTCAAAATGTACAACATATGAAAGTACACTAAATGTATTAAAAAATAATGAAGAAAAATATAATAAGCTGGTATATAAAGAATTAAAAAATGATAATTATAAAATAAATATTGGTAAAAATTTTTTTCCAGCAAAAGAATATGATGGACAGTACTATAAAAGCGGTAAATATGAGTCTCTAATAGTAACAATAGGTAAAGGAAAAGGAAAAAACTTCTGGTGTGCATTATTTCCACCTTTATGTTTTGTAGATGAAGAAAGTAAAAAAGATATAGAATATCATTCATTTTTTAAAGACATAATAGATTCTATATTTAATAGTTAAAGATTGACAAGTTCTCCTTAATTTAATATTATATAAGTGAAAAAAATATTAAGAACATTAATTTTCTATTTTAATAAAATATGATAGAAGGAGACTTTGAAGTGAAAATATTAGAAATAACTGGTGGTAAAACACTATCGGGAACAATAAAAATAAGTGGTGCTAAAAATAGTGCAGTTGCACTAATACCAGCAGCAATACTTGCAGATGAAGAAAGCAAGATATTTAACATACCAGAAATAACAGATATAGATGCATTATGTGATATATTATCTTTTCTAGGAGCTAAAACAACAAGAGATAGCGAAAGCATAGTAATAGATCCATCAAAGATGAAAAACAAAGAAATAAGCGATAAATTCTCAAGAAAATTAAGAGCATCATATTACTTTTTAGGAGCACTTCTTGGAAAATATAAAAAAGCATCAATGTACTTTCCTGGAGGATGTTCAATAGGAGCTCGTCCAATAGACCTTCATCTAAAAGGATTTGAAGCATTAGGCGCTAAAGTAAAGGTAAAAGGAAACAAATATACAGTAGAAGCAAAAAAGCTTGTAGGAGCACCAATATACCTTGATATAGCATCAGTAGGAGCAACAATAAACATAATGCTTGCAGCAGTAAAAGCAGAAGGAATAACAACAATAGATAATGCAGCAAAAGAACCTGAAATAGTAAATGTTGCAACATTCTTAAACAACATGGGAGCACATATAACAGGAGCAGGAACATCAAGAATTAAAATAGTAGGTGTCGAACATCTTCATGGATGCTTCCATGAGGTAATACCAGATAGAATAGAAGCAGGTACATACCTAATAATAGGTGCACTATGTGGAAAAAAATTAAAAATAGATAACATAATACCAGAACATCTTGATAGTTTAATATCAAAGATGAAAGAAATAGGAGTAGACATTGAAATAGGAGCAGATTATATTGTTGTTACAAAGAAAAATGATTACAAACAAGTATCTGCACAAACAGCAGTATATCCT
Source organism: uncultured Eubacteriales bacterium (assembly GCA_900320505.1). Taxonomy (GTDB): domain Bacteria; phylum Bacillota_I; class Bacilli_A; order RF39; family UBA660; genus UBA2730. The sequence goes on along the minus strand of ONSL01000015.1, from coordinate 5,375 downwards.
GGATTCCCAACAGACCTTCAGCAACCATTCTGTGTCCTTTTAACAAAATGTAAGGGAACAAGTAATATGACAGAAACTATATGGGAAAATAGATTTATGCATGTTCCATATTTAATAAGTATGGGAGCAGACATAATAATAAATGGAGATACACTAAATATAAAAGGACCAACTAATCTTCATGCAGCAGAAGTAGTTGCAACAGATCTTCGAGCAGGAGCAGCCTTAGTTGCAGCAGCACTTTCTGCAGAAGGAACAACAAGAATAAATAATGTGGAACACATATTAAGAGGATATGAAAAAATAGTTGAAAAATTACAAAACGTGGGTGCTAAAATAGAAAGTCTTGAAATATAATATATCAAGATTTTTTATTTTGGAGGCAAAATGAAACTATTAAAAATAATACCATTAATCATAATAATATTAATAGTACATCTAATATATAAAAATAACAATTATAAAAACATATCGTATTTATCTATAGGAGACGTATCGCTTTATAATAACAAATACAGAATGACATATACATATAACATGTATTTAAAAGATTACTTAAAAGAAAAAAACAAACTAAATAATTATTATAGTTATTATAAAAAAGACTTAACAATAAATGATACATTAAATGCAATAAAATTAAATAAAAAAATAAAAAGTATTGGACTAAAAAGAATATTAAGAGAAAGCAGCATAATAACAATAACAATAGGAAATAGTGATCTAATACTAGAAGACAACATAAATGGAATATATGAAGAAGAAAAAACAGTTAATTATACATTTAATAAATATAAAAAATTAATAAAAGAAATGAAAAAATATAACAGCAACATATATATAGTTGGAAGCAATATAAAATATAAAAATCTAACTGATAAATTAAATGAGAAATTAAGAGAATATTATAAAGAAAAATATATAGGTGAAAACACTTCAAAATCCATATATAACGAGCTCCGTTATCAAATTGTTAATGAAAAATAGGCAAATTTATTTAAGGTTTATAATATAAAAGCTTAAAAGATAGGAAGATTGAAATGATAAGTTTTATTGTATGTGATGATAAGAAGCTAAGGGTAGATGGAATAGAAAGTCACATAAAAAATGAAATGAAAGAACATAGAGACATTAACTATACTTTAAATCATTTTTCGGGTTATGGAAAAGGCTTTCTAAAATGTGAATTAGATAAAAATGCTTTTAAAGTATTCTTTTTAGATATAGAAACTAAACTTGGAAGTGGAATGGATGAAGCAAGAAAAATAAGAGAGCTATATGATGACTGGAATTCAATAATTATAATAGAAACAGTTCATGAAGAAGAAAGATTTAGTGCAGAAAATAGTAGATTATATATATTTGATTTTTTAGATAAAAATAATAACTTTTACAACTTACTAGATGATGATTTAAAGAAGATAATAAAAATATATAGTAAATCAAGTAAATACATGATGGCAACATCTAAAGACAAAATTACAAAAGTAGAATTAAGAGATATAGTATATATAGAAAAAGATGTAGACTCAAGATCTTGTACTATACATACACTAAATGAAGATATTAAAACAAGTTATGGAATAAATAAATGTTTAGAACAACTAGATGAAAACTTTATTATGGCAAGTAGAAGTGCAATTATAAATATAAAGATGATTAAAGAATATAATTATAAAGAAAATGAAATAAAATTTATGAATGATTTAAAAATGAATAATATATCAAGAGAGAATAAAAGAAAGATAAGAGATTATGCTAGAAAAATTAATTAATATAATATTTACTTTGATATTTAGTATACTTGATTTTTATGCAATAAATAAAATTTTAAATGCAGATGAAAAGATAGCAAAAAAGAAAAACATTATTTTAATTCTTTTATTAACAGTTGTAATGTATTCATTCTATAGAGAAAAATTTTCATTATTAAGTGTGCTAAATAAAATTACTATAGGATTCATAGTAAATTACATAATATTTAAAAAATCATTCATAAAAGTATTTCTAGGATATGCCTTTTATTTTCTAATATTATTATTCTCAGATATAATAGTATCTTCTATATTAATAAACATATTTGATTTAAATTCAATAAGAACAAATATAATGGCTATGACATTATCAAATGGACTAGTATATCTACTTACATTCATTGTATTAAAAATAAAATTTATAACAAGATGGTTAACTAAAACAATTGATAGAGTACCAATAGATAAAGAAATGGAATATGTAATGTATTTCATACTTGTATGTTTAATGGGAGTAAATGTTTTATATAATATCTCATTAATACATAAAATAAATGCAGACTATATTGTAAATACCACTATATTATTTGTAGTTATACTAATAACAATATTCTATATAAAAAATAGTATAAACTACAGTAATATAGCATATAAATATGACACATTATTTGATATTATGAACACAAAAGAAGAAATATCAGAACTTAAAGATTTAAATAATCATGAAAGAAATAATATACTTATACTAATAAAAGGCTATATTGAAAATAAAAACTATGATAAAGCACTTGATCAAATAAATGAACTTATAAATACATATAAAGGAGATAAAATAGATAACCTAAAAGATTTGAGTATTCTTCCAAAAGGTGGATTTCAAAAACTTGTATATTATATTTTATTAGATGCAGTAAGTAAGAAAATAGATGTAGAAGTAGACGTAAGCAAAACATCAGTAAAACCACTTTCAAAAATATCTTATAAAAAAGAAGTAATATTATGTAGAATAATTGGAATATATTTAACTAATGCAGTGGAGGCATCTATTGAAAGCAGAAATAAAATTGTATCACTAGAAGTATACTCATTAAGAAATGATTATGTTGATATAGTAATATCAAATACATTTAAAAAGAAAAATATGAATGAAAATTTAATTGGAAAGAAAGGTTATACAACAAAAGGAAAAGGGCATGGCAAAGGAACATATTTAGCAGAAAAGACAATAAAAAAGAATGACTTTATAAGTCATTCTAATAAAATTATAGATAAATTCTATATAGAACACATAATAGTTAAATGTTAGTCCTTCATAGAATCTAAAGCTTCTGGTTCATCAGCAAGTAAAATAACACATCCTAAACTAGCAGAACCTGCAACAAGCATTGCAAGAGAAGCTATAATACCAGCAATTCTTTTCATTTTGCTACCTCCTTCATTTTTAGATAATTTCTATAAGGCATTTTAAATATCTTATATGTTATAGGACTAACCATAACACATTCACAGATGATAGAAAGCATAAGTATTATAGAAATATCCTTACTTGTAAAGAAAGAAATAATTAAGAATAAAGAACTATTGATAATAGTGCATAATTTCCTAATTATTCTTTTTTTCTTGTTCGGTAAAGGACGCTTAACAGTGTCACTAGGAGCATATATTGAAAGATAGATAATACCTAAAATATCTAGCAAAATGATAACAGGAAAATCTATATTAATATTAATAAAAACATATGGAATTAATATAAAAAGTATAGTTGAAAATATAAGACATTTTAAACTGCTATCGGCATGAAAACCAAAACCAGTAAATCTTAAAATATTGAAACATAAAAGTAATAATATTTCTTCTTTAAACATTCTAAGTAAGAAAGCTAGAAGAAAAATAATTATACATTTAGTTATAGTTAAATATATCCCTTCAATACCATACTTTAACTTCTCTCTATCAGATTTACTATAATTACCATTTTTTAATAGAAAATTTAGAGTTTTATTTACTACTTTCTCCTTCATCTTTACCTCACGCCAAAATTATAAAAAATAATAAAAATAAGAAAAATACCAAAAACGCCAATTGTAAAAAATTGAGCATGAATTGTAAAAATTAAAAAAATATTCATAAAAAATTGCAAAAAAAGAATTGAAAAATTAAAAATAATTAAAAAACGATTTTTGAAGTTGTTCATCTGATATAATTAATATGCTGCGCAGAAGTGAAGTAAATATGTAGTACAAGTAAATAAGTAAAGAAGAAAAAGAGGTGAAGATTTTTGATAGGTAAAGTAAAGTGGTTCAATAACGAAAAGGGCTACGGATTTATCGAATATAAAGAAAATGAAGACATATTTGTTCATTATTCTGCTATAGATATTGACGGATATAAGACATTAAAAGAAGGCGACTATGTTTCATTTAGACTAATTAATACGGACAAGGGCTATCAAGCAAAAGAAGTATGTCCAGTTAAAGAACCAGCTATTATATAAGTAGTTGAGTTTTTTTTTGAAATTTTTGTGAAACATTATCTAAAAATTGTTGACTTAAATCAAAAAATGATATAATAGAATCATAAAGGAGATGGTGTTATGGAAATAATTATAAGAGGGGATAAAGTTAAAGTAACTGATTCTATGAAAGCATACATAAAGGAAAAACTTGAAAAATTAGATAAGTACTTAAAATCTAGTGAAAGTGTACGTGCAACAGTAGCAGTTAAAGTAACTGGTAAAGATAAGATTGTCGAAATAACAATACCACTTACTAGTGTAATATTAAGATCAGAAGAGAAGCAAGATGACTTCTATAAAGCAATTGATAAAACAATTGATAAGTTAATAAGACAGTTAAGAAAGAATAAAACAAGACTTTCTAAACATAATAAAGCAGTAAAAGAAATAGAACTTGATGAAATTAGTGAACTAAAAAATAAAGACATAATAGAAAAGAGAAAGAAAGTATCAGTAAAACCAATGAGTGAAGAAGAAGCAATACTTGAAATGGAATTAACTGATCATGAATTCTATATGTTTATAAATGAAGATGATAATAAACCATCAGTCGTTTATAAGAGAAAAAAAGGCGGCTATGGAATAATTACATCAGAATAATTAAAAAAGCCCTTTAAATAAGGCTTTTTTTTTGATACAATAATATCTTAGGAGGCATATAGATGAACATACTAAAAAGATTATTTGATCATGAATATAAAGAATTAAAAAGATTTTCCAAAATAGCAGATGATGTTATGGCACTAGATGAGGAAATGGGTAAACTTACAGATACAGAACTAAAAGCTAAAACAGAAGAATTCAAAGAAAGATTAAAAAATGGTGAAACACTTGATGACATTTTAGTAGAAGCTTTTGCAGTAGCAAGAGAAGCATGTTATAGAGTTATAAAAGAAAAACCATTTTATGTACAGATACTAGGAGCATGTGCAATACATTATGGAAATATTGCAGAGATGAAAACTGGTGAAGGAAAAACCCTAACAAGTGTACTTCCAGCATACCTTAATGCATTAACAGGAAAAGGAGTACATATAATTACAGTTAACGAATACTTGGCACAACGTGATGCAAGCTGGATGGGTGGAATACATAGATTCCTAGGA
>ONSL01000021.1 GCA_900320505.1 uncultured Eubacteriales bacterium | reverse complement strand
TCTATGGAGAAACCATTAGGGTTCTGTGAAGTAGAAAAAGAAGTCCGTGAGGACTTCTAAGTGATTAATAAATTTATTTATTAATTACTTTTGTTCTGCAAATATACTTTAAAAAAAAGACTATTCATGATACAATTTTACAAGGAAAGAGGTATATAACATGGAAAATGAAGACAAGATTTTTATATTTGGGCATAAGAAGCCAGATACAGATGCGGTAACTAGTGCTATTTCACTTTCATATTTAAAGAATAAACTTGGAATGAATACAGAGCCTAGGGTACTTGGAGAGTTAAATAAAGAAACTAAATATGCGCTTAAATATTTTGGAGTAAATATTCCTGAATATTTAAATGATGTAAAGCTTCAATTAAAAGATATTGATTATCATAAAGATTTTGTATTAAAGGAAACTGAATCTATTTATGATGGATATCAGTATATGCTAAAAGAGGGATTAACTGGTATTCCTATTGCTACTGATAAACGTAAGTTTGTTGGATTAATTACTATGAAAGATTTAATTAGATCATTTATTAGTGATACTGATAATAAGCTTGAAACTAATTATGACAATTTAATTAAAGTACTTGATGGTGAATCAATCACAAAGTTTGATGATGAAATAAAAGCTAATGTACTAGTTGCTAGTTACAAGAGTACTAATTTTATAAATAATGTTAAGTTAAAAGATGATACTGCTTTAATTGTTGGAGACAGACATTCAATAATTGAATATGCAGTAAATTCTGGAATTAAGTTAATTGTAATTACAGGTGGATCTGAAATACATGATGAACATATAGAAATTGCTAAAAAGAATCATGTAAATATTATTAGAACTAAATATGATAGTTTTCATACTGCAAAACTAATTAGTTTAGCTAACTACATTAAGACGATGATTAGAAGCTATAATACAACTAATTTTGATCAAAATGAGTATATAGATACTGTACTTTCAGTTAATGAAAAGCTTCGCCATACTAACTATCCAGTAGTTGATAAAGATGGTACTTGTCTTGGACTTTTACGTATTACTGATTTAAATAGTAAACATCCAAAGAAGGTAATGCTTACTGATCATAATGAAAAGTTACAAACAGTAGATGGAATAGATGAAGCTGAAATACTTGAAATTGTTGATCACCATAATTTAGGATCAATTACAACTATGCAACCAATTAATTTTAGAAATATGGCTGTTGGATCATCAAATACAATCATTTATATTATGTATAAGGAAAACGGAGTAGAGATACCTAAAAATATTGCTGGTATGATGCTTTCAGGAATACTTTCTGATACTCTAATATTAAAGAGTCCAACAACAACAGATTATGATAGAAAAGCTGTTAAAGAACTTTCTAAAATAGCTGGCGTTAATTATGAGGATTATGGTATGGAGATGCTTAAAGCTGGTACTTCTTTAGAGGGTATGAGCATTGATGATGTTTTATTTAATGATTATAAATTATATAATGTTAAAGATATAAATTTTGCAGTAGGTCAGTTCTTTACTATGAATTTTGATGATATTAAGAAAGATTTAGATAAATATCTAGATGTTATTAATAAAACTGCTACTGAAAATAATTATGGTCTTGTATGTCTTTATATAACAGATATTATTAAGAATGGTAGTTATATTCTTTATAGCAATAATGGACAAAATATAGTTGATTTAGCATATGGAAAGGAAATGCATGAAGCAGACTTTATTGAAGGATGTGTTTCAAGAAAGAAAAATGTTATTCCTCTTATAATGGATGCATTAGATAATTAGGAGTCATATGAAAAATTTAGTTTTATTTTTAAAAGGTTTTATACTTGGTGTTGCTAATATTATTCCAGGAGTTTCTGGAGGAACACTTGCTATAACACTTGGCATATATGAAGATATAATAAAAGCTATAAGTCATTTTTTTACAAATTTTAAGAAAAACGTTAAATTCTTACTTCCAATTGTATTAGGTGCTATTGTTTCGATACTTTTACTTAGTAAAGTAATAAGCTATAGTCTAGAAAATGCACCAATTGCTACAACACTTTTCTTTATTGGATTAATAGTAGGTGGAATACCTTTAATATTTAAAAAAGTTGAGGGAAAGAAAGTAAAGAAGAACTATATAATTAGTTTTATAGTTCCAGTAGTGGTAGTTCTTCTTCTTACTTTTATATCAAGTGGTAACAGATATATTAATTTAACAAATCTTAATCCAGGAATGATAGTAATTTTATTTATAGTTGGAGTAGTTGCATCTGCAACTATGATTATTCCAGGAATATCTGGATCATTTGTACTTATGCTACTTGGATTTTATAAACCAATTGTAAAGACAGTTAGTAATTTAACAAATATGAGTATGTTAGGACATAATTTACTTGTTCTTGTTCCATTTGTAATAGGAGTTCTTGTTGGAATTGTTCTTATTGCAAAGTTGATTGAATATTTACTTAAGAAGCATGAGATAGCAACTTACTATGCAATACTAGGATTTATAATTTCATCAATTGCAAGCTTAATTATTGGACTATTTGCATATAATGGTAGTGTAGTAGAAATTGTAGTTGGAATTATTATGTTTATGATAGGTAGTTTGGTTGGATATAAGTTAGGAGATAAATAATGAAAATATTACAAGTAATTATATTAGGTATAGTACAGGGAATTGCTGAATTTCTTCCTGTATCTTCAAGTGCACATTTAATAATATTTAGAGATGTATTTGGAATAGCAAACTTTATTAAAGGTGATATGGAACTTGCATTCGACCTTGCTCTTCACTTTGGAACTGTTCTTGCTATTTTACTTTTCTTCTCTAAAGATATAATAGAAATGATAAAGAATGGATTTTCTAAAGAAAAGGTACATAAAAAAGGTGGCAATTTGCTATGGTTAATTGTTGTTGCAACAATCCCAGCAGGAATTGCAGGAGTTCTTTTTGAAGATACTATTGAAGGTTTCTTTAGAAATAATTATTTACTTATATCATTTAGCTTAATATTTATGGGTATAGTTTTATATCTTTGCGATAAGAAAAGTAAAACTAATAGAAAGATGAAAGATTTAGATTTTAAGGATGCAATAATAATTGGTTTAAGTCAAGTATTTGCATTGATACCCGGTTTTTCTAGAAGTGGTACAACAATTAGTGCCGCTCGTGCATTAAGATTAAATAGAAAAGATGCTGCTAAATTTAGCTTCTATATGTCACTTCCTGTTGTTCTTGGTGCATGTGTACTTAAACTTATGAAAGGTTCTACATGGGCTCTTATTGCTGCAAATAGCGGAATATTTATAATAGGAATACTTTCAAGTTTTATAACAGGAATTCTTACTATTAAACTTTTATTAAAATATCTAGATACTCATAACTTTAAAATATTTATGATATATAGAATATTAATTTCAGTAGTTGTAATTCTTGTTACAACACTTGCTTAATTTGACAATATTATAAAAAAAATATATAATTTCATTAATAACTTTGATGAAGAAAAGTAGGGAAGAAGCTGTTAAAGCGAGTCTATGATGGTGTAAGATAGATAATAAGCATTCCTGAAAGAACACTTTCTAGTTGCATTTTTGAAATTAGTAGGAAATGCCGGATAATACCGTTAAATATTTTAAGAGATTATAATTTTATAATAAATAGGGTGGTACCGCGGAAGACTAGTTTCGTCCCTTTAGTGGAGACTAGTCTTTTGTTATGGAGGTAAAAAAATATGGATGTTAAAGATTTATTTAAAGATGAAGAAAAATATATTGGAAAAAAAGTTAAGATAAGTGGATGGGTTAGAAATCATAGAAAGCAAAAAGAATTTGGATTTATTGATTTTTCTGATGGAACATGTCATAAGCATTTACAAGTTGTATATGATGATAAATTAGATGATTTTGATGAAATTCAGAAGATTACTGTTGGATCTGCAATTGAAGTTGAAGGATTAATTAAAGAGTCTCCTGCAAAGGGACAAAAGTTTGAAATGCAACTTGAAAATATTAAAGTTCTTGGTACATGTCCAGTTGATTATCCAATACAACCTAAAAGACATTCAGATGAATTTTTAAGAGAAGAAGCATATTTAAGAGCTAGAACAAATAAATATCAAGCTGTTTTTAGAATTAGATCAGTTGCTGCATATGCTATTCATAAATATTTCCAAGAAAGAGGATATGTATACTTTAATGCTCCAATTCTTACTGCAAGTGATTGTGAAGGTGCAGGAGAAATGTTTAGAGTAACAACTGAAGATTTAAATGAGATTGCTAAAAGTAAAAAGTATGATCCTAAAAAGGAACTTTTTGGAAAACCAGTTGGACTTACAGTATCTGGTCAGTTAGAGGCTGAAAGCTGGGCAATGGCATATAAGAAGACATACACATTTGGACCAACATTTAGAGCAGAAAACTCAAATACTAAATTTCATGCAAATGAATTTTGGATGATTGAACCAGAAGTTGCATTTTGTGATTTAAATGGAATAATGGATATAGAGGAAGACTGTCTTAAATATATAGTTAAATATGTTCTTGATAACTGTCCTGATGAAATTGATCTTCTTGATAAATTTGTATCAAAAGGATTAAGAGAAAAACTTGAAAATGTAACAAAATCTAAATTTGTTCGTATAACTCATAAAGAGGTAATTGATATATTAAAAGATGCTGAAAAAAACGGTAAGAAATGGGAATTTAAACCAGAGTATGGAGAAGATATTGCAAAAGAACATGAAACTTATATTACTGAATATTTTAAAAAACCTGTATTTATAACTGATTGGCCAAAAGATATTAAAGCATTTTATATGAAGTTAAATAGTGATGGCAAAACAGTTGCAGCAGCTGATCTTGAAGTTCCTGGAATTGGAGAATTAATGGGTGGATCACAAAGAGAAGAAGATTATGATAAGCTTCTTGATAGAATGAAAGAATTAAAGATGGATACAGAGTCATATTATTGGTATTTAAATTTAAGAAAATATGGAGGATGTGTTCATTCAGGATTTGGAATCGGATTTGAACGTTTACTTCTTTACCTAACTGGAGTTGATAATATAAGAGATGTTATTTCATATCCAAGAACTCCTGGTAACTGCGAATTTTAAAATTTTACATAAAATTTACTAAATGATATAATATATAGACATGGAGGATTTATATGAAATTAAAGAAAAATAATAATAATCCAATAAACCATACAAAAAATTTAAATGAACTTACTGGTTTAAGTCTTGATATAAATAATAATTTGAATTTAAGTAAAAACGAAGATATGTTAAATTATTCTGCAGCAGTTTATGCTCTTTTTGTAGATCACCTTAATTTTCTTGTTGATGATAGTACTTTTTATAATAGGGATAGATTGATAATTGATAGTAAAAGCTTTCTTCCTCTTTTATATGGAATGTATTTCTTAAGTGGAAGAGATGCTGAAATAAAGGATTTAAAAGATAAAAAATATTTAGAAAGTAATTTTAAAATCGGTACAATATGTCCTGATGCTTTATGCTATAGTGTTGGTGCAGCACTTGGTGAACGTCATGTAAAAGGACTTTTAAATGTAGATGGTGTAAGCTATAACATATACACATTTTTAAGTCCTGAGAAATTATCTAGTGGTCTTTCTTATTCTTCTGCAAGACTTGCAGTAAGCTTAAAACTTAATAATTTAATAGCAATAAGTGAAAATAAATATGATTTATATAGTGAATATGAAAACTTAGGATTCAATGTAATTAGTACTGATAATGATTATGAAAAGATAACTTCTGCACTAGATAGTGCAAAAAAAAGTAATATGCCATCTCTTGTACTTATAAATACTTCATCATATGATTATGATATTAATAATATATCTGATGTTAAGAACAAATTAAATGTTAGAGATATAGAGTTTGCAATAAGTAATGATGTAATGGAAGATATTGAATATTTAATAGATAATAGAGTTAAAAATCTAGAAAAAACGTTTAAATCTTCTATTGCAAACCTTGATTCGGAAAGCTCTTTAATACTTAAGGCTCTTCTTTTAAATAATAAAAGAGTTTCAAGTAGCAATATTGTATTTATGCCAGAAGATGGTGCAAGCAATTTAGAGAATTCTTGTAAGCTTTTAAACAGTTATTTTGATAATACAAATATTTTAATAAATACAAGTACTGATTTTGATAGATTTAAGAATACTATAGGTGATGGAGTACTTAGAGATAGTGATTATAAAAATGTAAATATAGACCTTTCATTAAATAAACATTCTGGTTCTTATATAATAAATGGTCTTACTGAATCTGGATTAAGACCTGTTATATATTCAGATATTAGAGAGTCTAGCTACTTTTTGCCAGCAATTGAATATGCAAAAGAAAATCATCTTCCAATAATTTATGTTCTTGTTGGAAAAAGCCCGTTTGATATAACAAATTTAAGAAATATTGATATTGATATGTTTACACCATTTGATACGAATGAGCTTGTTGGATCTTTTAAAGCTGTTATGAGCAAGGAAGAAGATCCATCTATAATTGTTGTTTGTGAAAAGAATATGGAAATTTTTGATGCATCATCAATTAATGATACTGTTATGGGTGGTTATGTAATAGAAAAAGAAAAGCTCGAATTTGATGGTATACTTGTCTCATCGTCTGAAGATGTAGAACTTGCAATAGATGTTAGTAAGAAGTTATTTTCTAAAGGACTTGATTTTAGAGTAGTATCAGTACCTAACTTAAAAAGATTTTTGGAGCAGAGTGAAGAGTATAGAGATAATGTCTTACCTGTTGAAAAAAGAAAGATAATCATAGAAAACTCTAGTAGTACATACTGGAATAAGATTGTTTTTAATAGCAAATACATTTTAAATTCAAAAGATTTTAATGAATTAGATGATAATGATGCCTTTGCAAAAAAGATAGAATCATTAATAAAATAGTTGTTTAATTAATAAAAATTTAGTAGAATATAATAGTAATGGAGATGATTATATATGGCACATGATATAGGACTTGTAATTTTTGGATTAATTATAGGTATAGTAATAGGAATTTTAATAGCAAGAGTTCTTATAAAAAAGTATTTTAAGAAGAATCCTCCAATAAATGAGGATATGATAAAACAACTTATGATGCAAATGGGAAGAAAACCAAATCAAAAACAAATAAACCAAGTTATGAAAAGTATGAATAAGTATATGTAATATACTTATTTTTAGGAGTTAATTATGGAAAAGATGAATAAAGAGATAACAAGTAGAGATAAAGATTTTGCTAAATGGTATACAGATGTTGTTAGAGCATCTCACTTAGCATCTTATTCAAGTGTAAAAGGATGTATTGTAATTGAACCACTTGGATATGCAATTTGGGAAAATATGCAACGTGCACTAGATGATGCATTTAAAAGAACTGGTCATAAAAATGTTTATATGCCTCTTTTAATACCAGAAAATCTAATGAAAAAAGAAGGGGAACTTGTAAATGGTTTTGCACCAGAAGTTGCATGGGTTACAGAAGGAGGAGAAAAACATCTTGATGAAAGACTATGTGTAAGACCAACTTCTGAAACTTTATTTAGTGATTATTATCATAATGTTGTTAAAAGTTATAGAGATTTACCACTTAAATATAATCAGTGGTGTAGTGTATTTAGATGGGAAAAAGAAACAAGACCTTTTTTAAGGAGCAGAGAATTCTTATGGCAAGAAGGACATACTGTTCATGCAACAAACAAGGAAGCTGAAGAAGAAGCTCTAAAGATGCATAAAATTTACAAAGAGTTTTTTGAAAATTATCTTGCAATACCTGTAATTACTGGAAGGAAGACTGAAAAAGAAAAGTTTGCTGGAGCAGAATACACACTTACAATAGAAGCACTTATGTATAGTGGAGTTGCTCTTCAGTCTGCAACAAGTCATTATTTTGGTAATAAATTTGCAAAAGCATATGATATAAAATTTTTAAATAAAGACAATAAACTTGAATATGCTTATCAAACATCTTGGGGATCAACAACTAGAATGATAGGAGCTCTTATTATGGTTCATAGTGATGATTATGGACTTGTACTACCTCCTAAAATTGCACCAGTAAAAGTAAATATTGTTCCTATTAAAAATACTGATAGAGTTAACGAATATATAGATAAGTTAAAGAGTAAATTAGATAAAGAAAATATAACTTATGAAGTACTTGATGATGATAAATCTGCTGGATATAAATTTGCTGAAAGTGAAGTAAAAGGTGTTCCTATAAGAGTTGATGTTGGAGAACGTGATCTTGATAAGAATGTTGTTACTCTAACTAGAAGAGATACAAGAGAGAAAATAGAAGTAAATATAGAATATAATGATATAACAGTTGTTATTGAAACACTTCTAAAAACAATACAAAGTGATATGTATGAAAGAGCACTTGAAAGAAGAAATAAATTAACATTTGAAGCACATAATTTAGATGATGTTAAAAAGATTATGGATACACAACCAGGATTTATAAAAGCAATGTGGTGTGGATCTGAAGATTGTGAAAACAAGATGAAAGAGATAAAGGGATTAAAATCTAGATGTATAGTAGATGAAGATCCTATTGATGATAAATGTGCTATATGTGGAGGCAAGGCTAAACATCTAGTATACTGGGGAGTACAATATTAATGTTAAAAGTAAATAAGAAAGAAGAAAAAATTTTAAAATCAAAAGATTATGATGTTATGCTAAAGTATGATGGTAAAGAATTTAATAGTATTACTGAACTAATTAAATATAAAAATGAAAAAGAAAAAGATTCGAAAAAAGATTAATATTTGTTATTATATATAAAAATATGATATAATATCACTTAAGAAGGAGAGAAGTATTATGGCAAAGAAAGAAGAAAAGGAAACAAAGAAGAAGACTACTAGTAGTAAGAGTACAACTACTAAAAAGAAGACTACTGCAAAAGCTAGTGCAAAGTCTAGCAGTAAAAAGAGTGTAGAAAGCAAGAAGACTGCACCTAAAAAAGAGGTTAAGGCAGAGGTAAAGAAAGAAGAAAAGAAAGTAGAAGAGAAAGAAAGCACTAATAAAGGAAAGAATGCTGTTATTAGAAATGTTGTTGTTGGTGTTTTAATTGCAATACTATTAATTGTACTTTTTATAATAAGTAATAACAATAGTAAGAGTTATACTAAAACATCTACTGCATCTTCTGGAAATACTAGTGTTCAGACAACTAGTGGCGTTGCAGATGAAGCTGCAAAGATATCTGATGATGAAAAAGGTGATTTAACAGATATATCAATAGATGAATATTTAAGCTTATTAAAAGGTGATAAATATGCAATCATCTATATTGGTAGACCAACATGTTCTCACTGCCAAAATCAGGAACCAATAATGAGATATATGGTTTATAAATATGGTGTTACAGTTAATTATTTAAATACTGATGAACTTGATAGTGATGGACAAAATAAATTACAAACATCAAATGATTATTTCTCATCTGGATGGGGAACTCCACTTATTCTAGTAGTTAAAGATAACAAAATAGTTGATAAATTTGAAGGTGAAACTTCTATAGAAGATTTAAAGACTATGTTTGAAAAATATGATTTAATTAGTAAGTAGGTGACCATATGACAAATATTTATGACGCTGTTGCAAGCTTTAAAAGAGCTTATCCAAAAACAATTGGATGGCGTTATAGAAAGCACTGTTCAGTAGTTGAAAGGCATCTTAATCTTGGAGAATATATTCAGTATGCTTTTATTGCACAAAAGAATGATAATCTTTTAAATATATTTCAAAGTGCAGTAGTTGCACTTACAAATGAAAGAATATTAATAGGACGTAAGAGACTAATTTTTGGATATAATCTTGATTCAATAACACCAGATTTGTTTAATGACTTAAAAGTCGTAAGCAATATAATTTGGGGTAAAGTATATATTGATACTATTAAGGAATTCATAACTTTATCAAATATTGATAAAAGAGCACTTCCAGAAATTGAAACAGTAATTACTGCTTTTATGATGGATCAGAAGAAAAAATATCCAGAAGCAGGATTAAAAGAAAAGTAATAAAATTTAAATTATGCATATTTTAAATTGACAAGTACTATAAAATATTATAAAATTTTATAGTACTAAATGGGTCTATAGCCAAGTGGTAAGGCGTGGGTCTGCAACACCCTGATCGTTGGTTCAAATCCGACTAGGCCCTCCATAATGTTATTAAATCACTTTAAAAAGTGATTTTTTTATATAATAGGAAAGTCATGAAAAAATTTTAAATAGGAAAGATTGTTTATGAAATAATTTTGATTTTATTTGTACTAAATTACATTAGTGCAAAATTGCATACTATTTCTTTAAAGTATCTGCTTGAAGGTGAATCTGCTGTTTTTTATGACTGGACAAGTTACTATGCTTTATCATCCTGTTTACTTGGCTTTTTAGTTATCTTGCCAATATTTTGTTTGGTAGTTTATTTTTTAAAGCAATCTATTGAAAAATTAGGAGGATTAAATAAGTTTGAATATAATATATACTATTTTAAATAGTGAAAAATATACAATCATTTATCTTATACTTGATTTAGTTATTCCAGTTATATTAAATTTAATTTTATTTATATTTTCTTTAAAAGGTCTAAAAAATAATAAATAATTGTATAGATTGCCGAATAGAATAATATTGATTGGGAGTTAATATGAATAGAAAAAAATTTTGTGTTATTTTATCAGTAATATTAATATTAATATTTATATTTATTATTTTAATGTTTTTTAATAAAAATAATAATATAGAGAAAGTAATTGAAATTAAAAACAATCCTTTGTTAAATTCTAAAAGACTAAATAAAAATCCTTATTATATAAAGGTTATACGTAATCATAATATTGTTTTAGTATATGGTTTAGAGGATGATGGTAATTATTCTTCACTAGTTAAAAACTTTACTGTATCAGTTGGAAGAAATGGTTCAACTCCACTTGGAACATTCAAAACAAGTGATAAGTATGAGTGGAGATATTTATATGGAGATGTATGGGGACAATATGCAACTAGAATTGTTGATCATATACTTTTTCATTCAGTTCCGTATGAAAAAAAGAACAAAGATAGCTTAGAATATGAAGAATATAACAAGTTGGGTGAAGATGCATCTCTTGGATGCGTTAGAATGAGAATAAAAGATTTAAAATGGATATATGATAATTGTCCCTCTGGTACAACAGTTAAAATTTATGATGGTAGTATTCCTAAAGGAATAAATAAAAAAGTTTATAAAAAAATAGATGATGAAAATCCTAATAGAGGATGGGATCCAACTGATCCAGACGAGGATAATCCTTGGAATAAATAATTTAATCTTTAAAAAAGTATAAATTCATGTTATACTTTTTTTAGTTAGAATAAAGAGGTGTAATAATGATTGGACACATAATTGGGGTAGATAATAATATAATATCCATTAAACTTGATATAGATATAACAAAACAACCTAATATAATTGGTCTTCATTTAGTCTGTGAAGAAACATCAAAAAAAACAGTTGCTGAAATAACTGGTATAAAAGAAGGAGTACTTTATGCATCTATCGTTGGAGAACTTGAAAAAAATGGCAATTTTACATCTGGTACTAATTCAAAACCTTCTTTTGGAAGTTTAGTTAGAATTATTACACTTGAAGAACTTGAAGCAATTTTTGGACCACAAGAGCAAAATCCTGGAACTGTTTTTTTAGGAACTAGTAATACATATGAAAATTATAGAATAAATATTGATATAAATAAATTTTTTAGTAATCATTTTGCAATTCTTGGAAATAGTGGTTCTGGAAAAAGTTATACTGTTGCTGGACTTTTTCAGAGACTTCTACAAAGACGTGATGCTCCACTAGGTGCTAATATATTAATGTTTGATGCTTATGGAGAGTATACTAGAGCATTTGAAAATATTTCATCTGCTAATCCTAATCTTGACTATAAGGTTTATACTACTAATACTTTAAATCCTAAAGCTGAGATTTTGAGGATACCTTTATGGCTACTTGATGTTGATGATTTAGCTCTTATCTTAAATGTTACAAATCCTAGTCAGCTTCCAATAATAGAAAAGGCATTAAAACTTGTACCAGTATTAATTGGTAATACTCCTGAAACAATTAGAAGAAAGAATGATATTATTGCACGTGCACTTCAAGATGTAATTTTGTCTGGTGCTGAAAGTACAAAAATACGTGATCAGGTAACAGCTATTCTTACTAAGTTTAATACACAAGAATTAAATCTTGAGAGTAAGATTGCTGAACCTGGATATGTTAGAACTTTAAAACAGTGTCTATATATTGATAAAACTGGTAAACTTCAGGAAATTGAACTTGTAAGTAAATTTGTAAGTAGATTTATAATATCTGAAAATACTAAAGATACTATTAGACATGATGTATTCTTTACACTTGAAAATTTGGAAGAAGCAATGGAGTTTGCTCTTATTAGTGAAGGTATGCTTAAGAGTAATAAAGTCTATGATATGGCTAATGTGTTACTTGTTCGTCTTCACACACTTGTTGGTAGTAGCGAAGCAACATTCTTCTCTTATCCAAAGTATGTAACACGTTCAGGATATATAAGTGATTTAATAACAAAAGGTAGTAAGAAATGTCAAATTGTTGATTTTAATGTAAGTTATATTGATGATAGAATGGCAAAAAACATCGTCAAAATTATTTCAAAACTTGTATTCCAACAATCTGTTGAGTTGGAAAATCGTGGATCAATTCCATTTCATATTGTTATTGAAGAAGCTCATAGATATGTTCAGAAGGATACTGATACAGAAGTACTTGGATATAATATATTTGATAAGATAACTAAGGAAGGTAGAAAATATGGAGTTTTACTTGGACTTATTACACAGAGACCATCTGAACTTTCTGATACTGCAATATCACAGTGTTCAAATTTTATAATACTTCGTATGACACATCCAGTTGATTTAAATTATGTAAAGACTATGCTTCCAAATGTATCTGAAGAGATAATTAATAAAGTAAAGAACTTGAGAGCTGGAAACTGTCTTATATTTGGAACAGCTTTTAAGGTACCTATTTCAGTTAAAGTAGAAGTTCCAAATCCACCTCCATTATCCGACAATGTCAATATAGTAAATGTTTGGCATAGTGAGGCATCAATGAGTAGTCAAGATGTTGTTGCTGGAGCTGTTCCTGAAATGAGAATAGAAGTTAACTAGATTTTACTAGTTATCTTTTTTTCGGTATAATATGATGAGGAGGAAGAATTATGGACAGAAATATACAAAAAATTAGAAAGAAAACAAAAATATTTGGTAATGCTTTTATGAAAGTGTTTAAAGACAATTATGACGATGTAGATGAGTTTTTAAATTTAAAGTATGGAAGATCTAAATATAATGTTCTTGATGTATATACAAAGAAAGATACTGAAGATATTTTAATACTTTATGTTCATGGTGGTGGATGGATAAGCATGGATAAAGAACTTTATAAGCCAGCTCTTCTTTATCTTGCTAATAGAGGATATATGGTTTTTAATATTAATTATAGACTTGCTCCAGAACATTCAATAGACAATATGGAAAAAGATATAATACATGCTATGAAGTTTGCTCTTAAATATTCTAATAAATCAAAGATATTTTTAATGGGGGATTCAGCTGGTGCTCATCTTGTAAGTTTAGTCACAAATAAGTTATTTATGAATAAATATAAAGATAGTTCTTTAAAAGATTATATTGTTGGTAATGGCCTTTTTTATGGAGTTTTTGATCTTTCTATTGTAAGAGCAACTCATTTCCATGATATAGATATATATTTATCTAGTATTGTTAAGAAAAATAAGGATAAAGTAATTTATAGTCCGATTTCTTATGTAAATAAAGATATTCCTAATACTTTTATAGCAAGTGGTGAGATAGATAAACTTAATATAGAATCTAAAAATTATTATGAAAAATTAAAAGAAAATAATGTCAATGTAGAGGCTATTTTTTATCCTAAATCAGTTATTTCAGCACATCACTCTTTTTTAAATTACTATAAGTCTTATGCTTGTGAAGATAGTTTAAATAAGATGATTGATTTTTTACATAATATTTAGTTATATACATAAGATATTATTGGTGATTATATGAAAAAATTTCTATTATATTTAATAAGTACCTTTGTAATAGGATGTTTATTTGTACCTCTTACAAATAATAATTTTTATTCATCTATTAATAAACCTTTTAGTTTACCGCCAATAGTATTTATTGTAGTTTGGAGTATTCTTTATATTTTAATGTCTATATCAATATATAGAGTTAGAGATAGTAAAAAGAATAATATTTTGTATTATATAAATATAGGTCTTAATAGTATTTGGACACTTGTATTCTTTGGATTTAAGAATTTTCTTCTTTCATTTATAATACTTGTTTTCTTACTAGCGGATGTCATTGTTATGCTCGTTAGGTTTAGAAAATATGATACTTTATCAAGCAATCTTTTAATACCATATATTATATGGCTTGTTATTGCAGGATACTTAAATTTATCTATCTATTTAATGAATTAAGTTGTATAATTAAATAGGTGGTTTTAATGAAAAAAGAAGTATCATGTGGTGCAGTTACATTTGATGAAGATGGAAAAGTTTTAATAATTAAGCATTTAAAGGGACATATAGATATACCTAAAGGACATATAGAAGGTAATGAAACTAAAGAGGAGACTGCAATAAGAGAAGTTAAAGAAGAGACTAATATCGATATTGAAATTGATAATAGTATTAAGCCTACTATGATAACTTATAGTCCTAAAGATGGTGTTATTAAGGATGTTTATTTCTTTGTTGCAAAAGCATTAACTCATGATACAAAGCCTCAGGAGGAAGAGGTAAGTCATGCATATTTTGTAGATCCAAAAGAAGCACTTAATCTTTTAACATTTGATAATGCAAAGGATGTTTTAAAGTATGCTTTGAATGAGAAGTGCATTAGTATAAACTAATGCTTTAGTTCATACTTGTAATAGTTATATGTTTTATTATGATAATGAAAAGGCAGTTGTTACTGGATCATTTGATGATAGTTTCATAGATGATTTAAGAGAAACATACCCTGATTATTTTAATAATATTATTAAAAATGATGATATGACAAATAGTCCAAAGCTATGTTTTGAGTCAAAGAAAGGTTTTATAACTTTTATCGATGAATTAAAAAAGTATGATGAAAATTTTGCTAAAGAAAGTGATAATGATAACTATGGTGTCTTAGCTAAAAGTACAATGGATTTAATAGTTGCAACTAATTCAAGCAATAATGATACTGAACGATTAATTAATATTACATCTGCCCATATTGGTGCATCATTAAGAGGTATGCTTGATAAATTTGATCAAAATGCTTATCCTTTTAATGATATTATTTCTGATGATGATTCAGAAATTAATGCCAGCAAGATTAACAAATATTTAAAATCAAAAAACATTAATTTTGATTCTGATCCACTTTGTGATTCTTGGAAGATTAGTATTACAGATGATGATACACAACTTGATTATCTAAATAGTCAGGATGAAGTATCATATGGAGTATTCTACTCTGAAGATGATAAAGAGCATTTAGTTGATTATAGATTTGCAAAAAATAATGATTCTGTTTATTTAAATGGAGAACTTGTAGTTATTGATAGTTCATTTGATGATCCAAAGGGAGAATATGCAATATATAATTTAACACAAGGACTAACTATTAAACCACATTTTAATTCTCCTATGAGAAAACCGGAAATTCATAAAACTGATTCCAATGAAAGACTTCATGCTTTTAATGAAGTTTCTAAAGCAAGTAGTGTTGCATTAAAATTAACGGATAGTATTAATAATAAAAAGGTATTTGAAAAGAGTAGCAAGTAATAAAAGAGTTTGCAAAATAGCAAACTTTTTTATTTTGTTTTTTTAATTTTTTCTCCTAAAAATGTTGATTTTATATATATATATATATATAATTGATAGTGTAGATAAGGATAGGCAATAGTTATGAAAAAGAAAAAAATTAAAAATATGAAGACTTTAATTATAGTACTAGTAATTGTACTTCTTGCTATAATACTTGGAGTAAGTTATGCAGTATTTAATTATGTTGGTATTGGTAGTTTAGTAAATAGTATATCAACAGAGACTGTAACAATGGTATATACAGAAGGTAATAATAAAATAAGTGTTGAAAATGCCATGCCAACTGAAGATTCAGCTGGAATGAAATTAACAACAGGAGATAATGTATTTGATTTTACAATATATATAAAGGCAACTTACAGACAGGCAATAGCATATGAAGTGACTGCAGAAAAAGATGCAGCATCAACTCTAGACAATAACGATGTAAGACTTTATTTGGAGAAGAGTACTGATAAAACAAACTATAATGCAGTATTAAATCCATCAAGTTATGTACCAATAATAGAAGACGATAAATTCGGTGCAAAAACAGGAGAAATGGTACTTGATACTGGAACAACAAGTAGGGAACAGACTTATTATTACAAATTACGTATGTGGGTATCAAAAGATTATGTTGTAACAGGTGAGTCTAAATTCTTTACAGTAAGAATAAATGTATATGGTATAGGCAGTGATGTAATTGATGCAGATAATGTAATATTAAATAAAACGAATATTACTATGAAACAAAATGAAACAGAAAAACTAGAAGCCACAATAAAACCAGATAATGCAAGTGATAAAAGAGTAACATGGAAGTCTAGTGATACTAGTATTGCAACAGTAGATTCAGATGGAAATGTAACAGGAACAGGAGAAGGAGATGCAGTAATTACAGCAACAGCAAAAGATGGAGAAAAAGCAACATGTAATGTAACAGTTACAAAACCTGATCCAACAGGAGTAGATGTAAGCATTACATCACTTGCAATGAAA
>ONSL01000055.1 GCA_900320505.1 uncultured Eubacteriales bacterium | reverse complement strand
AACTACTAATTCATTATTTCTTATTTGCAATACTTCTATTTTTTCTCCTAATGCTTCAGATAGTACTGCTTATAATATATCTTTATTCTTTATATTTAAGAATATATTTTTAAATACTCTATCATTTCTTGCTGTTAAAAATTTCTTTTCTTTCATACAATCCTCCTCTTTTGTTATTCAACCACTTTCTATTCTCTAGTTATAATTAAGTCATAATAAAAATCCTCCTCTATTATATTATTCGAAAAAAATTTAAGAAAATTGCACTTTTTCTTAAAAAAATAAAAGAAATTGCATTTTTATGCAATTTCTTTATTCATTATCTTTCTTAATTTTATTTTAATTTTCCTTTTGAACCTTTAACACCATTTGCTTTATATCCTGCTAGAATATTTGTTTCAAATGAATAAGTTTTAGATTCTCTCTTTTTATAATCTTTAATACCAATGTTAATCATATCATCTAATAGTTCAGAATAGCTCTTTCCTTTTGGTTCCCATAGATAGAATGAAAGTGATCCAGGTATTGAGTTTATTTCATTAATATATACTTTCTTAGTTTTATCATCAATTAAGAAATCAATTCTTGCATTACCAGAAGAACCTAAGGCCTTAAATGCACGTATTGCAACATCTTCAACTGCTTTTCTTTCTTCTTTAGTTATATCAGCAGGTATTTTACGACTAGCACTTGCCATGCCTTTTGATGTTTTAACAGGTGCTTTTACTCCACCTTTAACTTTAGAATTTCCTAAATATTTTTCAGCATATGTTAAGAATTTTTCTCCAGAATAAACTTCTTCTATTTCACTTAATTTTTGTGATTCATGATTTCCTAAAACGCTTATATTTACTTCTTTTAGATTTTGTACCATCTCTTCAACGAGAATCTTAGAATCATATTCTATTGCATCTTCTATTGCTTTAGTAAGTTCTTTATCATTAGATGCTGTACCTATTCCAACACTACTTCCAGTAGTTGCAGGTTTAATAATTACTGGATACTTTAAAGTACTCTTAATTTTATTAATAATTGCTTCACTATCATCATTATATTCAGAATCATAGAACCAAGTAAATTTACTTATTGGAAGTTTTTCATGTTCAAATATACATTTCATGTAAACTTTATCTTGTCCAACAACACCAGCATATACTGATGGTCCGACATATGGAATACCAATTGTTTGAAAATATCCTTGTAATGCTCCATCTTCAACGTTAGTACCATGTGTAATTGGGAAAATTATATCAATATCGTTTACTATTTTATTAAATAGTCCGCCTTTTTTCTTAAGTACATATTTTCCATTTTCATAGCATAAGACAACATTGCTAGCATACTTTTTAATTAGATTTAAATCACTATATGAATCTATATCTTTAAGCATATCTCCTGTATACCATTCTCTATCTTTTGTCATATATATTGGAATGATATCATATTTTTCTTCATCCATCTTGTTCATTGCTTGAAGTGCTGAAATAATACTTACTTCATGTTCAACACTTTCTCCACCAAAAATAACACCAACTTTAATCTTCATAATTACTTACCCTCCTCATTGTATGTATCTGGTAAATCATTTTCAAATAGTGCATAAATACTTTTCTTGTTCTTCTTTGCAAGTTCATTTATATATGTATATGCACGTCTAACATCATTATAAACTATTATTTTGTCTTTGTTAAATCCTGATTCTATAAGTGCATTGTAAATAGGCTTTGTCTTTTCTTCTCCAACTAGTATAACGTAATCTGCAGCCTGTCCTATTTCACGGCCAAATTCTGCATTATATTCATCTTCTTTATCACCTAGTTCTATCATACCAGGAGTTACTACAACTTTAACACCATCCATAAGTCCTAAAACTTCAACAGCGTTTTTTGCTCCAACTGGATTAGAATTATATGCATCATCTATCATGAAGAAGTTACCCATATTTTTAAGTTCTAGTCTATGCTCTATTGGTTTAACACCTCTAACTGCTCTTACTAAATCTTCTTTATCAATTCCAAATGCAACACCAAGTGCAAGTGACGATAATATATTATAAACATTATGTCTACCTAAAAGTCTAGTTTCAAAATGATATTTTTTATTATCACCTTTAAATGTTACATCAAATTCTTCGCCTTTGTTTGTACATTTGATATTAGATGCATGAACATCAACATCTTCTTCATTAATACCTATCCATAAGATTTTTACTTTATTTTTTATCTTGTGATTTTTCTGCTTTGGATCATCTTTATTTAATACTCCAATACCATCACTAGGAAGACTTTCTATAAGTTCAAATTTTCCATCTTCGATATTTTTTTCACTACCAAATGTTTCAAGATGTGCTGTACCAATACGTGTTAATATTCCATATTTTGGATGAACTAAATCACATAATCCTTTAATCTCACCCTTTACATATGCACCCATTTCTGCAATAAAGATATCAGTAAATTTATCCATATAATTATTTACAGACATTATTAATCCATTATATGTATTAAGGTTTCTAGGAGTTGCAAATGCATTATATTTTACATTTAATATATCTCTTAATATATTCTTACTACTTGTCTTACCATAACTACCAGTAATACCAACTATTTTTAAATTAGTCATGCTCTTTAATTTATTTTGAGCCATTCTCTTATAATGATTGTATACCCCTTTTTCTATAGGTGTATTTATTATCTTTGCTAAAAATACAACATATTCGTTTAAGTAAAGCATAATACTTTCTACAAACAATATTATCAATAAGTTTTGATTATTGAAATCTCTTATTATAAATAAAGGTAATAGATAAAGAATTGTAATTGTAACAATTAATCTTTTTACTCTTTTAGTTATAACTAAAGGTTTCTTTGTTTGTTCATTCTTAAAGAAATTTTGAAAATTTCTAATAACTCTTATATATACAATTAGAATTACAAGTTCTAAAGGTACAAGACAATTTTCTAAATTATAAAATACTGTAGAACATATTAGAAGAAGTGCCATTCCAAGTATTTCAATATTTAAAAAATTAGAAATATTTTTTATTGTCCATCTTATATATCTATTATTTTCATTGTATAGATTTTGCTGTAACATATGAAGTGATCTTTTACTCTTGTAACAAAGAGCGATTACTAAAAGTATAAAAATTATAATTAAAATTAATAACATATTATTTACCTCCAAAGAAATTATCTAAAATACTAATTACTCTACCTATATTTTCAAGATATGCATAATGTGTTCCAGGAAGAACTATAAGTGCAGAATCTTTTATTGTTTTTTCAAGAAGATGTGCATCATCAATTGATGCTTCTGTATCATAATCTCCCCATATCATAAGTGTTGGTGCTTCTATCTTTTTTGAGTCTTCTGTTAAATCTCTATTAACAGTATTTACTAAAGTTTTTCTCATAACTGGACTTGCTGCTTTGTAGTCTCTTGATCCAATATACTTTTTAGCTTTCTCTGCTAACCCTTCCATGCCAGGTAATGATTTAACTTTTTTTAGAAATCTAACCTTTAAGCTTTTTGTTGATGCTTCTGGTCTTACTGGACTTCCAAATAATATAAGTCTATAAACTTTATTTCTTGATGCATAAAGTATCGCAAGTCTGCCTCCAAATGAATGTCCAATTACTATTGGTTCTTTTATATTTAGCTTTTTGGAAAAATCTTCTAAGCACTTAACATAATCATCTGGCCCCCAGTCTTCTTTCGGCTCTTCACTTTTTCCAAATCCTGGCAAGTCAGGTATCACTATTCTATATCTATCACTAAATGGATTTCCAAGTGGTTCCATCATTTCAATATTCTGTCCCCATCCATGAAGTAAGAGAATAGTCTTACTATCTTTATTACCATAATCTACATAATTTATTTTAACATCATCTATATTTACTTCCATAAAGACTAACTCTCTTTCCATTTGATTATTTTACCATATAATCTATATTTTATCTATACTTTACACTATTATTTACTTTAGAAAATAATGAAATATTATATAGTTTTTACTTTGTCTAATGTTTCTTCTTAATATTGTTTAAAATTTGCTTATAAAGTTATTTTTCATCTTTATTTATATCCTCAATTATTTTATCAATTTTTTCTCCATATTCTTCTGAATCATCATATATAAATTTAAGTTCAGGAGTGTTTCTAATTTCAATTCTATCTGCTAAACATTTTCTTATGAAACCAGATGCACCATTAAGAGCGGTAAATACAAGTCCTTTTTCAGATCTATCCAAAACTGTAAAATAAACCTTTGCATAGCTTAAATCATTTGTAACGTCAACACCAGTAATTACTGCTTTCTTTACATCTTCATCTTTTATTTCTTCCATAATTATTTTACTAATTTCTTCCATATATGTATTATTAAGTCTTTTTAGTCTAATACTATTCATAATTAATCACCAATTTAATTATATAATATAAAGAAAAAAAATGATAGTCTAATCATTTTCTTTACGTCTAATAAGTCTAATAATTAAAAGCGATGTAATACAACCAGAAATATCTATAAATGTATCTGTGATGTTTCCAGATCTATTTGATACAAATGTTTGGTGAAATTCATCTAACAGTGCTGCTAAATATACAAAGATAATTGCATATAGATAGTAGTGTTTTAAATTAAATGTAAATAGAAATAATATTACTAATATTCCAAGTACAAAATATAGTGTAAAATGAGCACACTTTCTTATAGGATATTCCATCTTTTTCATTACTTTTTCATTATTAACTGATTTATTTGTAATTTTTTCATAAACGTTTATTATGTCATTTACAACTTTTTTGCTTCTTCCACTACTTTTCTTTCCATTTTCTGATGAAAAAGAAAATATTGTGATTAATTGTAAAATAATTAATATTAAATAAATTATTCTTTTCATAATAGCCTCATAAGAAAAGAAGTTTTAAGCTTCCTTTAATTTTTCTATTTCAGATTTAGGTAGTCCAGTTATTTTTGTTATGAGATTTAGGTCAAGATTTTCATTAAGCATATTTCTTGCTGTTTCTAGTTTATTTTCTTTAACACCTTTTTCTATTCCTTTCTTTTCACTATAATAAAGTTCTGTATTTCTTATTAGCTTTTCTTCCTCTTCTGGTGTCATAAAAGCTTGGAATCTTGGATCTGTATTTGCTTTTTTTATTGCACTTTTATATTCACTCATAATTTCATCTCCCTCTAAATATTCATCTATTTCTTTTTCTTTTAAATCGAGCATTATTAAGTATTTATACTTTTCCCAGTTATTACTTTTATTGTACCATAATTTCATTATTTTAGACATATTTATTTCTATTATTTTAAAGTC
>ONSL01000078.1 GCA_900320505.1 uncultured Eubacteriales bacterium | reverse complement strand
TAAAAAAGGTAAACTAATTGCATATTTAGATGCAAATTCTGATAGAGATTATAATAAGTATCAAAATATTGAAGACTTTACTAAATGGATAAATAGCTATATTAAAAGAAATTAAACTTAATGTATTAACAATTACTCTAAAATATTGTTATGCATAGAAAAAATACTTGAAAAAAATAGAGCAAGTGATATATTTATATATGATTGAGCTTTAGATACCCGTGTGGCCTAAAGCCTTTTTAATACATTATAATAAACTTAATTATATAATAATAGTAATTTGAAGGAGATACTAAATTAATATGAATAAAATTAAATTCTATAAGAATAATGGAATATTAGATCATGAAGAAGTATTAAATGAAAATAAACACAAATTGATTAGAAATGATTTAGAAAAGTATAATAAAACATATAAGAAGATTATTATTAAAGATATAAATAATAAAGATGCAATTTTATATTCTAGTCCTAGATGGGGTGGAAGATTAACAAATAAATTTGAATTTATAAAGTAATTTACATATTAATATATTTACTACAATAATTTCATTAACAAATTTAATAGACAACTATAAAACTACACCTGCAAAATTAAATGAAAATCAGAAAAGTTATGCGATAATGAAAAAATAGAAAAATGATTCAATATATGGAAAATAAGATTATATAATAAAATAATAACTACCCAGAAAACTATCCAGAAAATAAAATAAACTTTTAGTTAAGAGATTTTAATGCTTTAAATATTTAAATTAGTAAAAATGTGGCTTAAAAGCATAAAAAGAAACAAATAAAAATTGAATGTATGAAAAAAGTACAAAAACTATAACTTGAACATATGAAAAAAGTGCAAAATTCATAGTCTGAATGTATGAAAAAAGTACATATTCCTAAAAAGTTCGAAAATCCGAAAAAATTGGTAATTATAAAGTTCCTAAAAAGTTCGGAATTCCGAAAAAATTGGTAATTTTTTATTGACTTTAAAAACTGCAAAATATATAATTTAAAGCGAGAGGAGAATCCTAAATGAAAGAAATAAAAAGAGATTATTACTTAAATCAATTAATAAAAAAACAAGGCAATGGTCAAATAAAAGTAATAACAGGTATCAGAAGAAGTGGTAAATCATACCTACTAAATAAATTATTTAAAAATTATTTAATTAATAACAAAGTTGATAATAAACACATTATTTATATGTCATTTGAAACTAAAGAAAATGAAAAATACAAAAATTCGGATTTATTGCTTCTATTCTTAAAAAGCCAAATAACTGACAAGAAAAAATACTATTTTTTATTAGATGAAATACAAGAAGTTGATGACTTTGTTCCAGTATTAAACAGCCTAATTCACATAGAAAATGTTGATGTATATGTAACAGGAAGTAATTCAAAGCTTTTATCCAAAGACGTATTAACAGAATTTAGAGGAAGAGGAGATGAAATACATGTATATCCATTAAGTTTTAGTGAATATGTAAGTGCATATGGAAAAGATTTGGATAAAGCATATGAAAGTTATTCATTATATGGTGGATTGCCATTTCTATTTTCTTTAGATGATGATAAAGACAAAATGTTATACTTAAAAAATTTAATAAAAGAAACATATATAAAAGATATAATAGAAAGAAATAGTATAAATAACAAAAATGACCTAGATGAATTATTAGAAGTAATTGCAAGCACATCATCTTCTCTAACAAATCCAAGCAAATTAGCTAATACATTTAATAGTGAAAAGAAAAGTAATATTAGTAACAAAACAGTAGATAAATATCTTGAATATTTTGAAAACGCTTTTATTATAAATAAAGTACAAAGATTTGATATAAAAGGTAAGAAATACATTGGTTCACCTTACAAATATTATTTTGAAGATATTGGGATAAAAAATGCAATACTTAATTTTAGACAAATAGATGATGGTAGTATTATGGAAAATATAATATATAATGAACTTTTAAGAAGAAATTATAGTGTTGATATAGGTGTAGTTGAGACAAATGAAAGAAATAAATCCGGTCAAAATATAAAACCAAAATATGAGGTAGACTTTATAGTAAATTTAGGAAATAAAAAATATTATATTCAATCTGCTTATCAAATGAACAATGAAGAAAAAATAAGTCAGGAAACAAAATCATTAAGAAATATATATGATTCATTTAAAAAAATTATTATAGTTAAAGATAATATAAAAACAAGAATAGATGAAAATGGGATAATCACAATGGGACTTTATGATTTTCTATTAAATGAAAATAGCTTAGATTAATAATATTAGTTATAATACAAATTTATAGTATTTATAAACAAATATTGTGGAAAAAACAAATAAAAATTGAATGTATGAAAAAAACACAAATTCCCAAAAAGTTCGGAATTCCGAAAAAATTTGTAATATTTATTAATAAAAAAATAAAACATTAAAAATACAATGCAAAAAGTAAGGAGTAAATATGAATAAAAAAAGAAGAACAAAAACTATAACATCAATAATATTATCTTTATATTTATTAATAATGATAGTATTAATAATA
>ONSL01000018.1 GCA_900320505.1 uncultured Eubacteriales bacterium | reverse complement strand
GACATTGGAACAATAAAATCTTTTGTGATTAGGCGATAATATACTATATTAAATTTATTTATGCAAAAAGGCAAAAACTATGAAAGAAAATGCAAATTTAATAGTTTTTTAATTTTTTATTAATTACCTAAATATGTTATTTTGGCATATCCATTACCGATTTTAGAACAATCAGCAGTTGGAGTTTCTGATGCACATGTTACTGATATTGTTTTAGTTGATACTTCATTAGAGGTTTTGCAATTGTAGCAAGCCATATGTTTATTGGTCAATGAAGAATTGTCAATGTAGCCTGATCCACCCCCAGAACCAGAACCCCAACTAGTTCCACCACCATAGTAACCTCCACCACCGGCAGAAAATTGATATCTATATGCATTATCGGACGTTTCAATTGATCCTCCTTGACCAAATGTTCCATCTTTACCAGCACCATTACCTTGTTGACCACCAGATGTTTGAGTTCCACCTTTACCAAAGTCATCAGAAGCAGGATGATAAGACATATGATATGATTCGTTAAGATAAATTGTATATCCATTATTTCCAATATATCCTCCTCCACTACCACCATATCCTAACTCATTACCCCATGCATATGGTTCACTAGTATCATTCAAATTATATGAAGAACCTCCACCACCTCCAGATACAATCAAAATGGAATCCTTATTGTTTTCTAAAGTTGATAGTAATCCCGAAATAGTAGCAATGTTAGTAGCTCCTCCTCCAGGAGATGCTATAAATTCATGTGTTCCATCAGATTGACCAGATGAATTGCCACCACCATTATATCCGCCTAGATTATATGACATTGTGCTTACATTTGTTCCATGTCCTCCAATATTAACATACAAACTATTATTACTATTTAAATATATTATTCCAGATGAATAACCGCCATATCCACCATTATATTTTTCACTATATCACATGGAGCTTCAAATGTTTGTTCTCCTCCTGTATAATCAAATGTATATTCTGTTCCTTCTTTTACTGAACATAATAGTTTTGTTTTCATTAAAATTATATTTTTACTATTTGCTGTTTTAGATAGTTTTGAATGGCTTGGTTTTATTGAAATTACTAGTAAATAAAGCATTGATGATATTAGTATTACTAAAATTATTTTATTTTTCATTTTATCTACCTCATTTTTATATCTGTCGAGATTCGACTTTTATTATATTTTTAATTATAGCATACTTTAATTAAATTGTGGTGATTAACGTGAAGAAAATTTATGATGCAGATTATATTTATCAAAATATTGGAAAGAATCTTAAAGATTTGTATTCTAATATTCCATCTGATAAATACAAAAGTAAAACAGATAAGCTTGAAAGTGTAAGTGCAGATATTGGCATTTCTTCATCATTCTTACAGCATATAATGAATGGTACAAATAAAAATCAAAGACCTTCTCTTCCCACTTTAATTGCTATATGTAATTACTTTGGAGTTAGTATTGATAGTTTATTAAAATAAAAAGATCGTTTGTGCGATCTTTTATTTGTCTCTTAACTGTGCATTACATTTACTACATACATTTTCTATTATGTTTTCAAATGATGACATTACTTCATCTTCAGTTAACGTTCTTTCGTTTGATGAGAATGTTAAATGGAATGCTAGTGATTTTTTATTTTCTCCTAAATTATCTCCTTTATATAAATCAAATACTTCTACTTTTGCAAGTATTGTTGATGATGATTCTTTAATTACTTTTATTATGTTTTCACATGAATAGTCAATATCTACAATAAATGCTGCATCTTTTTCAACTATTGGGTATTTAGTTGCTTCTTTATATTTTAAAGGTGATATATTTTTTATTAATTTAGTTAATGATATTTCAAATACATATAGGTCATCTTTTGATGTATTTGGATGTACTTTTCCTATTATTCCAATAGCTTCTTTATCTAGATATACTCTTGCTGACTGATATGGATGCATATTAGGTATTGAATTATCTTGAATCATTTTATATTTTCCACTAAAGCCTAAATAATCAAGTAAGTTCTCAAGTATTCCTTTTATTACAAAGAAGTTATTTTTTATTTTTTCTCCATTCCATTTATTTTCTATATAATTACCATTTATTAATGCTGCTATTTTAGAGTCTTCAATATAATTTTTATCATATGTTTTTGCTATTTCATATATTTTTATATCTTTTACTTTTCTCTTTTTATTGTAATTATATACGTTAATTAATGATGGAATAAGCGTTCTTCTAACTACTGATTTATCTATACTCATTGGATTTGGAAGTACTAATTTTTCTTTTTCTTCATAAGTAAATTCTTCTGATTCTTTTGGACTTACTAGAGTATATGTTCTTGTTTCATTAAGTCCTAATGCTCTTAATCTTTTAGATACTATTTTACGAAGTTTAACATCACCTTTATATTCACCTTTTTTGGTTGGCACAACAGGAAGTGTACTATTTATATTCTCATATCCATAAAGTCTTCCTATTTCTTCTGCAATGTCATTTACATAAGGCTCTATATCTAATCTTCTCTTTGGAACTGTTGCTTTAAATACTCCATTTTCAAGTGTATAACTAAATCCTAATTTATCAAGTTCTCTTTCAATATTTTCTGGAGATATATCTATTCCTAAAATTTTTGTAATTTCGTCTTCTTTGAATTCAATTACTTCTGGTGTTTTATCTGTTTTGTCATATTTAATTAAACCAGTTTCAATTTTAGCATCTGCGTATTTTTCTAAAAGATAGCATGCTCTATCTACTGCTTTATATGTATATTCATAGTTTAATCCTTTTCCAAATCTTATACTTGCTTCACTTTTAAGGTTTAGTCTTCTTGATGTATTTCTTATTGATACTGGATTAAATATTGCACTTTCTATTAAAATGCTATTTGTATTTTTATCAACGTCTGTTCCTAGTGCTCCCATAACTCCAGCGATGCATCCAATATTTCCTGTATCTACTACTATATCTGTTTGATTAAGTTCTCGCTCTTCACCATCTAATGTTACAACTTTTTCTCCATTAAGTGCATTTCTAACTGTAAATATCTTACCTGTTTTATCTGCATCATAGAAGTGAAGTGGCTGACCATATTCAAGCATTACATAATTTGATATATCAACTATGTTATTTATTGGTCTCATACCTACACTTATTAATCTGTTTTTAATAAATTCTGGACTCTCTTTTATATTTAGGTTTGAAACTTTCTTTAATAAATATAAAGAACATTTTCCAGTATCAACATTTACTTTATATGTATCACTAATATCTTTTCCTGTATCTTCATGACTATCTTTTGGAAGTGTTACTTTCTTTCCAAGTATTGCTGCAATTTCGTATGCAAATCCAATATGTGAATAGCAATCGTTGTTACGATGTTTATGAATATCTAGTTCATAAAGTGTATCTGCAAGTCCTAAAGTTTTTATTGCACTTGTACCTACTTCTGCATCATCTGGAAGGATTTCTATTCCTTTAGACCAATTTTCATCTGTTTTCTCTTCTAGTCCAAGTTCTGATAGTGCACATATCATTCCGTAAGAGTCTACTCCTCTTAATTTAGCTTCTTTTATTGTACCATCTGGAAGATGAGCTCCTACTTTTGCAACTATTACTTTTATTCCTTCTCTAATATTTGGAGCGCCACATACTATTTGAAGTGGTGATTTATCTCCTACATCTACTTTGCATATATGCATGTGATCACTATTTGGATGAGGAATACATGACAATACTTTTCCAACTACTACTCCATCAATATCTTTTGTAATGACATTTTCAATGTTAATTCCTGCAGTTTTTATTCTTTCAGCAAGTTCTTTTACATCAATACCATCTATATCAATATAATCTTTTACCCAATCTAAATTTATCATTTTCTCACCTCTAATCTACTCTATCGAATTCTTTTGATTCTCTTAAATCATTATTATAAAATACTCTACAATCATCTATTCCATATTTAAGCATTGCTAAACGTTCAGCACCAAAGCCAAATGCAAATCCGCTCCATACTTTTGGATCATAGCCGCTCATTTTTAATACGTTTGGATGAACTATTCCAGCACCACAGACTGTTATCCATCCACTTTCCTTACATACATTGCATCCTTTTCCATTGCAATTAAAACATGATATGTCTATCTCAACTGATGGTTCTGTAAATGGATAATAGCTTGGTCTAAAACGTACTTCAACATCTTCTCCAAAAAGGCGCCTTACTATTACTTCTATTGTTCCTTTTAAATCTGTTAAAGATATGTTTTTATCAACAACTAATCCTTCTATTTGTGTAAACTGATGTGAATGTGTTGCATCATCGTCATCTCTTCTATATGTTTTACCAGGGCATATCATTCTAACAGGTTTTTCGCCTTTTCCCTCTAGCATTGTTCTTACTTGTACGGGACTTGTTTGACTTCTTAATAGATGCTCTTCAGCTTCATCAAAATAGAATGTATCCTGTGCATCACGTGCTGGATGTCCTTTTGGAAGATTAAGCATTTCAAAATTATATTTATCAAGCTCTATTTCTGGTCCATCTATTACATCATATCCCATTGACATACATACGTCTTCAACATCTTCAACAAGTTTTTCTAAAATACTTGGTGCACCTACTTCTATGTTAACACTAGGCATAGTTATATCTATTTTTTCACTCTTTAACTTTTCATTTAACTTTTCTTCTTCAAACTTTTTATATTTATCTTCAAACAAAGTATTAAAATATGTTCTTATTTCATTTACTTTCATTCCATATTCTTTTTTTTCTTCATTTGCTACTTCTCTTATTTTAGAATTAAGATCTGTAATTAATCCTTTCTTTCCAATGTATTTAACCCTTATATCATTTAGTTCTGCCTGATTATTACAATTTTCTATGTCTTTTTTTATGCTTACTTTTATCATTTCTATTTCCATATTTTATCTTCCTTTCAAATATATTATATAAACAAAAAAGATGATGCCAAAGGACGAAAACCGTGGTACCACCTTAATTATTTCTCTTAATCTTTAACGGGAATATCCGCCTCTAGTTTTGCTAAAGGAACCTAATGGATGAATTCATAAAATGTTATTAGTTATTTTCACCAAACATAACCTCTCTACAAATAGCTTAATTTTACTACTACTTCCATATCAAAGTAATTATGTATTTATTATATCACTTTATTTTTAAACTGTCATTAATTCTTCTTCTTTTTCTTTTAGAAGGCTTTCTACTTTCTTATTAAAATCATCAACTAAAGTTTGAACTTCTTTTTCAAGACGTTTTTCTTCATCTTCACTTACTTCTTCATCTTTCTTTATCTTATCAAGTGCATCATGACGTTCATTTCTAATACTGATTTTAGCATCTTCTGCAATCTTTCTAACTTGTTTTGTAAGCTCTACCCTACGCTCTTCAGTTAATGCAGGAACTATTATTCTTACAGTTTCTCCATCTGTTGTTGGATTGTATCCAAGATTTGCTGCAGTAATTGCCTTCACAATATCATTTATACATGATTTATCAAATGGTTTTATTAATAGCTGATTTCCTTCTGGAACACTTATTGTTACAAGTTGCTTTAATGGTGTTTCAGCTCCATAATACTCAACCATTACTCCATTTAAACTTGATGGATTTGCTCTTCCTGTTCTTACAGTATTAAAACGTTTTTCCATTGATTCAATACTTGCATTCATTTTTTCTTTTGTACTATTTAAAATATCATTCATATTATTTCTCCTCTAGATTTATTATATTATAAAAATATTCTTTTGACAATTGGGTAAATTAATGTAATAATCATATTGTGAGGTTAAAGATATGAAAAAGAAAATTTTTATTTTGCTTGTAGTTGCTTTACTTGTAATTACAGGATGCTCAAATAAAACTAAAAAGAAAGGTGGTAGTAAATTAATGCAAGGTACACATCATGTTGAGATTAATGTAAAAGATTATGGAACTATTAAGGTTGAACTTTATGCTGATAAAGCTCCACGTACAGTTACTAATTTCGTAAAACTCGTTAAAGAAGGTTTTTATGATAATTTAACTTTTCACAGAATTATAAAAGGATTTATGATTCAAGGTGGAGATCCTAACGGAGATGGAACTGGAGGATCTCGTGAGACAATTACTGGAGAATTTAGTGAGAACGGAATAAACAATGATATATCACATGTTAGAGGTGTTATATCAATGGCAAGGTCTCAAGATATGAATAGTGCATCAAGTCAGTTCTTTATAGTTCAAAAAGATTCAACTTATTTAGATGGTTCTTATGCTGCTTTTGGTAAAGTAACTGAAGGAATGGATGTCGTTGATAAGATATGTGATGATGCTAAACCTATTGATAACAATGGAACAATAGAAAAGGAAAATCAACCTGTTATTGAAAGTATTAAGTTTATTGATTAATACTTTCTTTTTTTTAGCACATTTTATTTATTTGCATACAATATGTAGAGGTGAATTTATGAATAATAAATATAATGGCTATTATAATGAAAGAGGTTTTTGGGTTCCTTTTGCAATAGGTGGTCTTGCTGGTGGTGCTTTAGGATATGGTATTGCAAATAATAATCAAAATAAAAACTATCCTGTATATGTTAATCGTCCACCAATGATGTTTCCTAATATGCCATACTACTACTTTTAATAGGCAAATTAATAATTGCTGTTGTACCAATACCTTCTTTTGATTTATATTTAAGAGTGCCTCCGTGCATTCTTATTATTTCTTTAGAAAGTGGAACACCAAGTCCTGTTCCATTTTCTTTTGTTGTAAAGAAATTTTTACCCATACTTTTTAAAGTATATTCATCCATTCCTATTCCATTATCCCTTATTTTTATTGTGACACTGTTATTTGTACATGTTGCTTTAAGCTTTATTTTAGGATGATCTTTTAGGCTTTCTACACTATTTTTATAGATATTTGTTAATACTTCTTTTAGTCTTATATAGTCTCCATCTATATATACTTCTTTATCTGGTATTATAAATTCACAATTTATGTTTTTAGTATCTAGTAAAGGCTCTATTTCTTCTTTTACATCATTTAAAACAAGAAATATATCAAGTTCTTCCATACTGCATTTTATTTTTGTAAATGATAAGAAATCATCCATTATATTTAATGTTTTATCTACCTCTTCTCTAATTATCCTTATATATCTATCTTTATCTTCACTATCATCCATCATTTCAAAATATCCTTTACAAACTGCAAGAGGATTTTTTACTTCATGTGTTAATTTAAATAAACTTGCATGTATTTCTTTTTCTCTTTTTAATTCATTTAGTGTACTATTATAATCAATTATCTGACCTGCTCTATCATAAAAGTAAACAATTAAAAGTGCTTCTATCATATACATTAATACTCCAAATAATACTGCAAAAAGTAATTTATATGGATTACCTATATTTAAGTATGTTACTGTATTTACTGTTATTGCAAATACTCTAATTAATATAAAACTATAAACAAAAACATTTTTATTTTTATGCTTTTTATATATAAAATAGCATATAAAGTATAATATATATTCTAATATTATTAGATATAAATTAGCATTAAATGTTTTAGCAAAAAACAAAATAGATACTATACTTATTATTATATTAGTTTTTAATTTATCATTTAAAAATCCTATTAAAAGAGGGACTGAAATCAAAAGAGACTGATATGTTCTTCTAAAGACTATTCCAAATCTTATTAGCATATAAATAGATGAAAATAGTGAAAGCTCTAACATTATTTCTTTTTTATCTTTATTTGAACTACTATATGCATTATATATTAGATATAATAATAACGGAAAAAGTATAAATAAAGAATTTATCAAAAATGTTTCAAATATATTCATATAATCACCATATTAAGTATATTGCAGTTTTATGTCGAGTTTTGTCGAATTATGTAGAAAAAATATTTTTGTTAAAAAGCACTAGACAAACGTCCAATAATTTGATATTATTTATTTGTTCGTTAAATGCAGATGTAGTTCAGTGGTTAGAATACGGCCTTGCCAAGGCTGTGACGTGGATTCGACTTCCATCATCTGCTCCATATGAAAATAAACGCTTTATAAAGCGTTTTTTATTTTATTTTTTTTAACATTTTACTTACTTCTATAATACCTTCTGCTGGCACTAGAATATCTTTATTTTTCTCTAAATTGCTCATTATTTCATCTCTAAACAAATAGTATACTGGCAAAGAAAGAGGTATGTTTCCAGAGATTAATTTAATATCATCTGCAAAATCTTTTCCATAAAATGAAGAAAGTTCTGTAAATTTAGTAATTTTTATATAATCTTCTTTTTTCATAACTAAATTATGTGTCCAGTCAAATATATAACCATCTTTTTCAACTAGTGTATGGAATATTCTCTTTCCAAGTTTAATATATCCTGTTGTTATTTTGGAGTCCTTTATAGCAGATGAAAGAATAAACGCCATATCAAAGCACTTTCTATATCTTTTCTCTGATTCTAATTCTTCTTTATATTTTTTTGATTTTAAGAATGATGATAATTTTTCAAATTCAACTTCTATATTTTCGTCTTTATATTCATATTTTTTTGTTTGTTTATTATAATTTATTTTATTTAAATCAGCCATATTTTTTAGATATATTTTTGCTTTATAATAATCTTTCTTACTTCTTATTTTTGTAAATGTATCAATTGCAATAAATGCTTTTATATGCCCATCTTTATTTTCATCTTCGTTTTCAAGTTTTACATTATCTTCAAATAATAGTTCATATGTTTTATCATTTATTCCATCTTGCTTGAATGTCCTTTCTTCAAAAAATTCTTTCATAATTCCCCCATTAATTTTTTATATTATACTTATCTTTTATTTCATTGTCAAAAAAATAATCCATTAAGGATTATTTTTCTTTTTCTTCTGCTTCTTCTATTAATGAGTTTATATTTTCATATGTTAATTCTCTAAATTTATATTCCCCAACTAATTTAATAAGTTTTTTCTTTATCTTATCAAATTTCAAGAAAAATGCTGCATCATGTTTATGAGAATCACTACCTATCATTGTTACCATATTATTTTTAAGAAGATATTTAACACGTTTTTTAGATTCTCTTCCATATGTTCCTATTATACTTTCGTAATTTACTTGAAACATTACATCTTTTTCAATAAGTTTTTCATAATCTTCTTTTTTTAGATATAGATATCTTTCTGGATGTACTATTATCACATTTATATCCATTTCCTGAAGTTCATATATTACATTACTTAAATTAACTATGCTATTTGTAAATGGAAGTTCAAGAAATAAGTTATTTCCAAGCAAGGTTATTTCATCTTTCTTTAATAGTTCAACTATATCTCCTGATATTCTGACTTCATTTGCAAGATAAAGCTCAACATTTATTCCTTTTTCTTTTGCAACTTTAACTAGGTTATCAAAAAGGCTTCTTTTTATTTTGTTGTTTGCATGAAAAGCATTTTTATAATGTGGTGTTAAAACAACTTTTTTAAAACCTAATTTTTCAAATTCTTTAAGCATCCTTAAGCTTTCTTCAATATCAGGTGCACCATCATCTATTCCATATAGTGCATGACAGTGTATATCTATATATGGTTCATTATTCATATTTGTATGATGAGTAGTAATATCCTCCATGTTTTTCCTCCACTTTATTAACTATTAAACCTGCAATTGGTGCTCCAACATTTTCCAAACTCTTCTTTGTATTTTCTAGTAAATCCATTGGTGTATATCCAATTGTACAAACTATTAATGCTTTATCTGCATAATTTGAAACTATCAATGTATCTGGTAAGTTAGTAACTGGTGGACAATCAAGTATTATGTAATCATATTGACCATCTAGTATATTTAATAAAACTTTAAATACACGACTATTTAAAAGCTCTGATGGGTTTGGTGGAACTGTTCCACGTGTTATAACATCTAGGTTTTTAACATTTGTTTTATTAATGTAATCTGAAAGTGCTGCTAAATCATTTCTTGCAATTAGATTTGAAAGTCCTTTATTCTTTACACCAAATCTTCTATGTACAACTCCACGTCTTAAATCACAATCTATTAATAATACCTTTTTATTGTTTTGAGCGAAAGATGCAGCTAAATTGGCACTTACAAAACTCTTTCCTTCTCCCATTATCGAACTTGTTATTAATATTCTTTTAACATTATGCTCCATATTTGAAAAATCTAGATTTGTACGTATTGTTTTAACATCTTCTGAAAAGTTTGATTTTGGCATTGCTTTAATAAGTAATTTTTCACCAATTTTGTTTTTATTTATTATCTTTGTACAATCTCTAATTTTACCCATTATTGGAAGACCAGTTTCACGTTCAACTTCTTCAGAGTTCTTAATTGTCTTATCAAAGTAGAACCATAAGAATAGTATTATTATTCCAAGTGCAAAACCACCTACTATATATATTGTTATTTCTTTTGTTGGATTTAGATTATAAGGCTTTGATGCTACTTCTGCTTTATCAAGAATAGATACATTTTTCATGTTATATATTTTTGCTACTTCTTCTCTAAAGTTATTAGCTACTGAGTCTGCAATTGATTTTGCAAGATTCTTATCCTTATTTACTACACTAACTGTAATTATTTCTGTACCATCTTTAGAATCAACACTAACAAGTCCAACTAAATCATTATATGACATATCTAGATTTAACTCACTTATCGTTGCATTAAGTACTTTTCTACTTTTAATTATTTCAGCATATGTATTTACTAAATTTTGGTTAATACTTATATCTGTCTGCGTTATTGTATTTGTTGTGTTATCGCTATTTGTTGCTAATATTAATGAAGTTGTACTTTTATACATTGGAGTCTTTATATATGTACTATAAAATGTACCACATAAAAATATTGTAAATGTTATTAAAAGCACTATCCAAATTTTCTTAAGAAAGAATTTAAAAAATTCTTTTACATCATTTAAACTTATCTCATCCATAAATTTTATACTCCCTTTTCCAATATACATAAATTATACAACTCTTTTCAAATAGTTGTAAATATTATATTAGCCATGCAGTGTAAACTTAAGTAAAGAAAATAAAAACAAGGAACTAATTCCTTGTTATTATGAATGAAACACCTTCTCTTTCATTTTTTATAGTAATATCATACTTCATCATTATAAGTGTCTTTTTAACTATAGAAAGGCCAAGACCAAATTGTCCTTTAACACCTTTTCTAAATGGTGTGAATATACCATCTAGAAGGTCGTTATCTATATTATCGCCATCATTATAAAGTATTAATTTGTTACTCTTCATTGTTATTTTTATTTTACTTTTGGCATATCTCATAAAGTTGTTTAAAAGATTATCTATAATTGTTTCCCAGTTTTCTACTGTTCCAACATATTTTGATTTATGGTCAGATTCTACAATAAATTTAACATCTTTTCTTTTCCATTTAAATTTATTAACTTCATCTTCTACAATCTTTTCCATATCTACTGGAACTATTTCTATTTTACTATCTTTTAAGTAATCAAGCTTATTTAGGTATAGCAAACTATGAACCTTATCATCTAATTTGTCTGTCTGCTCTTTTATTACTTTAAGTGCAGTTTTTTCATCTTCTACACCATCTTCAACTGCTTCAATATATGATTTTATTACAGTAAGTGGTGTTTTAAAATCATGTGACGTATTTTGATATATTTGATTTCTATACTTTTCATTATTTTTTAAGTATATTCTCATATCCTCAATGGCATGCTCAAGAGATGTAATTTCATCATTTGACTTAAATTTAAGCTTGTGGTTATAGTCTGGATCTTCTATATGATCTACTTTTTCTTTTAGTGTTTCTATCTTTATTACTATTATTGAACTCCAAATTATCAGTACAAGTCCAATTGCAAGAAAAGATGCAAGTACTATAGGAAGAACTGCTGCCAAGATATCTTCTTTTGTTTTTATTATATATGAATCATTTGTTAAAGCAATTTTGGTGCTATCCCCATGAACCATTTTATAGTAATAATAGGTTCTATCTTTATATACAAACTTTCCACATTTTTCTTTTTTAGTATACTTTGCTATGTCGTTTATTTTTTTTGTACCTAGAAGGCTTTCTGCATTATCACTTCTAATTACTTTATTATCTATTATATATATATAAGCCACTTCTGAATTTAGAGAATCATTTTCATAATCTTTATCAATAAACTTTAAAGGCTCACTTAACTGACTATAAATATTTCTTTCTGCAAAAGGTATTAGCATTCTGGGAAGAATTACTCCAAGTGATACAAATATTATTACAAATACTATTCCAATTATAAGGAATAGTTGTTTCATTAACGTTCCATTTACTTTTTTCATGACATTCTATACCCAAATCCATAGATAGATGATATCTTAAGTTTTGGCATCTTCTTTCTTAAACGTCTTACTAGATCATCAACAACTCTATCAGATCCAAAGTAATCTTCACCCCAAACACTATTCAATATTTCTTCTCT
The DNA here is from genome assembly GCA_900320505.1 of uncultured Eubacteriales bacterium. GTDB lineage: Bacteria > Bacillota_I > Bacilli_A > RF39 > UBA660 > UBA2730. Next base: position 9,066 of record ONSL01000018.1, on the reverse strand, counting down.
AGAGAACCCTTTTCCAATATTTTCTAGAAATAATATTAACAAATTAAATTCTAAAGTAGTTAGTTCAATGTTTTTATCATTTAGCATAACTGTTCTTTTTTCTTTATCTATTTTATAGTCATCATAATTTATTTGTGTAGTATTAGAGTCCTTGTAAACTCTTTTTATTATTTTATTTACGCGGAGCACTAACTCCTTACTTGAAAACGGTTTAGTTATGTAATCATCACTACCAAGTTCAAGACCAAGTATCTTATCAAGAGCTTCATCTCTTGCTGATGTAAATATTACTGGAACATTTTCATCAACTTTTCTGATAGCACTGATTACATCATATCCATTTACATCATCTCCTAACATTATGTCTAGTATCCATAAATCTACTTTATTTCCAATATAATTAATTGCATCGCTTCCCTTTGAAAATGACACAACATTATATCCTGCTTTTTCAAGATAGACTTTTTCAAGGCTTGCTAGATCTTTTTCATCTTCTACATAACAAATAGTATACATATAATCACCTACCCCTATAGTATAACATACCTCCTATTAAATCTTTACCACTTAATTTAAAAATATTTTATCTATAGGCATCTCTCCTTTCGACATATTAAGCATATAAAAAAAATATCAAAATATTATAGAAAGAAGATGTGAAATTATGTGATAAAAAAAACTTACCATTTTTGGTAAGTTTATTCGTGATATTCAAAATAAAAGTCAAGTATACGTACCATATCTCCGTCTTTGGCACCCATCTCTTTTAGCTTTTTATCAATTCCCATTTTTGAAAGTCTTTTTGCAAATCTTAATTCTGCTTCTCTGCTTTCAAATTTAGTCATTTTAAATAATTTTTCTATTTCTGCTCCATGAATTACAAAGTCTTCATTTTCACGAGTAATTGTAAATTTTTCAGGTCTTGTATACTTATATATTACTTCACTTTCTATTTCATCTTCAGAATACAAATCTTCTTCTTTTAGATTTTCAAGCATATCGCCTAGATAATCAATTACATCATCTAGTCCTTTATTTAAATATGCCGATACTTCAAATATTTTTTTATCTGTTACTTTTTTCTTAAATTCTTCTAAATTCTCTTTTGCACCATCAATATCCATTTTGTTTGCAACTATTATCATTTTCTTTTTCATTAGTTTTTTATTAAAATTTTCTAGTTCTTTATTTATAGTTATGTAGTCTTCATATGGATCTCTTCCTTCAGATCCTGACATATCAAGTACATGAACTAAAACTCTTGTACGTTCAATGTGCTTTAAGAATTTATCTCCAAGTCCTTCTCCTAAACTTGCATTTTCAATTAAACCAGGAAGATCTGCAATTACAAAACTCTTTCCTTTTCTTGATTTTGTAACTCCTAGATTTGGTACAAGTGTTGTAAAGTGATATGCTGCAATTTTAGGTCTTGCTTTTGAAACCATTGATATAAATGTTGATTTACCTACACTTGGCATTCCAACTAGACCGACATCTGCAAGAAGTTTTACTTCAACTTTAATCTTTCTTTCTTCTCCAGGCTCGCCATTTTCTGAAAAGTTTGGAGCAGTATTTGTTCTTGTTTTAAATGCAGTGTTGCCACGTCCTCCTCTTCCGCCTTGAGCGACAGTAAAACGTTCACCATTTTCTTTTAAATCACACAAAACAAGTCCTGTTTCAACATCTGTTACTACTGTACCACAAGGAACTTTTATAATTACATCATCTGCATTTTTTCCATCTTGATTCTTTCCTTTTCCATTTTCTCCTTTATTTCCCTTTATTTCTTTTTGATATCTTAAGTCAAGCAATGTCTCAAGTCCGCTATCTGCTTCAAATACAATACTTGCTCCTCTTCCACCATTACCTCCAAATGGTCCTCCCATTTCAACATATTTTTCTCTTCTAAATGCAGTGCATCCATTTCCGCCTGCTCCTGCAATTACTTTTATAACTACCTCATCTATAAACATAAATATCACTTCTTTTCTTCATATATTTTAAGTTATTTTTATTTTAAAGTAAATAGAAGTTATTCTATTTAATAACTTCTATTATTTTTCATTAAGTACTTCATTTATTTTGCTTGCATTATTTGTAACACTTTCAGCATATGGCTGCATAATATAACTTCTAACTGTTCCTAATCTTATCATTCCAGAACTATCTGAACCATCAAGGCTTTGCTCTTCAACTGTATATCCACCATTTGAAATTATATTTTTTAATAAGTTTGTTGCAACTTTCTCATTCATATCTGTTGTATAAAGTCCATTAAATGAATTAAGTACACTGCTATAATTTGAAAGTGTTGATGTGCTTATTACTTTTTTAGCGATATTAAGAGCTAGCTGTCTGCAATTTGCTTGACGCTGTCTATCACTTCCAACTGCTAAACGTTCACGTGAAACTGTTAATGCTTCTATTCCATTTAGTGTTTGACAGCCTTTCTTTATATAAAGTTTTTTACCTTTACTATCGTTATATGTATTAACAACTAATGCATGTGTTGTTGTAAATGCTCTATCAGAGCAGAACTCAACCCCACCTATTTTATCAACTACATCTACTAAATTCTGTGTATATATATGTGCACTATAATTTATCTTTATTCCAAGTAAATCTTCAAGACTTCTTTCGTTAACTCCATCACCTAAAAGTCCCATAAATTCAAGTGAATCTTTCATTCCATATCCATGTACATTCATATAATAATCTCTTGGAATGCTTGTTACCAATACTTTCTTTGAATTATTATTTACTGTAAGTAGCATATTAAAATCCATAAGTGATCCTGTAAAATCTCTTCCACCAACATATATATTGTATGAATCTACTACCTCATTATTTTTCTTTTCTTCTTTTTCAATTTTAATCTTCTTTACTATTTTATAATTATCTTCTTTTAATGTATTAACTATTTCAAATGCTGATTTATAGTTATTCTTATCAACTAATATATATTCATTGCTTAATAATATTTCTGTCATTTTTGTATATAGATCAGTTATTTCTGTGTAATTATAATTTCCAAGTTTTTTTTCAGCTTCATCTATATTCTCACTATATTTATAATAATTTACTTTACTTCCATGTGATAATTTACTGCTATTGTTCTTGCTAGTTATTACGTAGTATTCTTTACTTGTTTTTATTGTGTCACTAAAACCCTTTTTTATGAATTTTTTAGTTGTATTAACGTAATATATTCCAAATGAATTTGCAACAAGGAGTAAAATCATTAATATTATTCCAATTATTGATACAACTTTGTTCTTTAAATTATATAAGACTATTCCAAGTAGCATTATAACTATTTCTGCAATTAGTACTAAATTAAAATACTTATCTGGTAATACATTAAGATTTTTTAGACTAATTAGAAATATAACAGTTATTAAAACTAAAACAATACTTAATATGTTTTTTAAAATTTTTACTGCTCCACTTTTTAATTTTCTTTTTTTCTTTTCCATTTAAATCATCTCACTACTTTAAAAGTATATCATATTTAATTTTTTTTTTAAAGAAAAAATGGATATTAATCCATTTAAATTCCTTTTTTACCAAGAATAACTCTAAACGTTGCAAAAAATATTCTTGTATCTAATCTAAAGCTTCTTATTTTTGAATATTTTTGTTCTAGTTTTAATCTTTCATTAAAGTCAACATCATTATGTCCAATTACTTGCCAGTATCCAGTAATACCAGGTTTTGTTGAAACTATATCATCAAAATAATCTCCCATATCCTGTTTTTCTCTTGGAAGATATGGTCTATTACCAATTAGACTCATATTTCCTATAAATACATTAATAAATTGTGGTATCTCATCTATTGAACATTTTCTAATTACTTTTCCTACTTTTGTTATTCTAGGATCATTTCTTACTTTTTTATTAACTTTATATTCTTTTGCAAATTCTTTATCATTTTTTAAAAGTTCTTCTAGCTTCTTATCAGCATCTGTATACATTGATCTAAATTTATAAAGTCTAAATAATTTTCCATCTTTTCCAATTCGGTCTTGACTATAAAAGATTGAATCAAAATCACCTGTTAACATATATGCTATTTTAATAATTATTGTTAATGGTATTAAAAAAATAATACCGATTACACCAAAAATAATGTCAAAGAATCTTTTGACTACGTTGTACAATATTTTATCATTTTCTTTTACACTCTCTACTTCCATTACTGCACCGCTATTCATACTAAATACTCCCCTTTCAAGATTTGTATAACTACATAAAGTGTGTATATAATACCACAAAACTGTGGAGAAAGCAAGGAAATTTAGTTAACTACCTCTCATATTAAAAATAATTTAATAAAAAACTATTATTCAAAAACTAGCTATAAATAGTTTATCATAATAAGATTTCTTGTCAACCACCTAATGTTAGAAAGTCAATCCTCTCTTTCGTCATTATCAAACAGTGGATCATCAAAAAAATCTTTTAGACTTATTCCAATTTTCAACTGTGCTTTGTGTTAAGTGCGAAATTGATACAGGTTTATTTACTGATATATCTCTTTCACTGCAAATTTTTAAGAGTTTTTTGGAAATAGCTTCATTTATTTTCATATAATTACCTAAAGCTATTTTAGTTATTTTTGATTTTTTTCTATAACTTTACGTGGTTAAATTTAATTAAAATAAAAAAGACTTAATTAAAAGTCTTATTTAGCATATACAGATGCTTGTTTTTTTGTTTTACCAAGTCTTTCAAATTTAACTATTCCATCAACTGTTGCAAAAAGTGTATCATCATTTCCTCTTTTAACATTAGTTCCAGGGAAAATCTTTGTACCTCTTTGACGATATATGATAGATCCTGCTGTTACATATTCTCCATCAGCAGCTTTAGCTCCTAGTCTTCTTCCTGCAGAGTCACGTCCATTTGAAGTAGAACCTTGTCCTTTATGATGCGCAAATAACTGTATATTTAACTTCATAAATGTCATATTAATCCTCCTTACTAATTTTAATATTTTTAGGATAATCTTTTTCAAGTTCAGAAAGCATATTTATCATAACATTAATTAGTTTACTTGAAGTATTACCATTTATGTTATAAATTCTGATAAATCCTTCTCTACTTTCATATTTAAGTCCACTACTATCAAGAGCAAGTACATCATTTATGGTTGTTGTTGTAAGAGTGCTTACTGCACTACATACAATATCTTTTCCAAAATCATCATATAACGCATGTCCTTTAATAGTAATTTCTTTTATATTATCCTTTTCTTGTTTAATAATTACCTTAATCATAATTATGCACTAATTTTTGTAATTTTGATTTTAGTATATGGTTGTCTATGTCCTTGAGTTCTACGACTAGAAGTAGTTTTATTATGATATTTAAAAATCTTTATTTTTCTTTGTTTACCATTCTTAATAACTTCTCCAGTAACCTTAGCTCCTGAAACATATGGATTTCCAACTTTGTTATCAACCATTAATATTTCGCCAAACTCTACAGTACTTCCTGCTTCTGCATTTAGCTTTTCAACGTAGATTTCATCGCCTTCAGCAACATAATATTGCTTTCCACCAACTTTAATAACTGCTTTCATATATTTACCTCCTTTTTTTATACTTTAAGACTCGCTTTTAAGGTACTATAAATAGTTTCTAACCTTTTCAATGCGGTTTGAAGAGAGGCTTCAAACATTTAGATGATATCATATTTACGTTTCTATGTCAAATAAAACGTTATAAATTAGTCGAAAAAAAAGATAATAATAGTGTTGACACTTCTAAACTCCTTATGGTATAATCAACTTGTTGCTTTTAAAGAAGCACCAGGTGGAGGGATACCCAAGTCTGGTTGAAGGGACTGGTCTTGAAAACCAGGAGGTCGGGTAACCGGCGCAGGGGTTCGAATCCCTTTCCCTCCGCCATTATTTTATATCGCGGGGTAGAGCAGTTTGGTAGCTCGTTGGGCTCATAACCCAGAGGTCATAGGTTCAAATCCTATCCCCGCAACCAATGGTCTGGTGGTGCAGCTGGTTAACACGTCTGCCTGTCACGCAGAAGATCGCGGGTTCGAGTCCCGTCCGGACCGCCATTTTGGCTTCATAGCTCAGTCGGTAGAGCAAGGGACTGAAAATCCCTGTGTCGCTGGTTCGATTCCCGCTGGAGCCACCATTTTTTTATAATCAAAGCCTTATGGCTCTAGTTATATGCGCTCGTAGCTCAGTTGGATAGAGCGTTTGGCTACGAACCAAAAGGTCATGGGTTCGACTCCCTTCGAGCGCACCATTTATTTTCGGGAAGTGGCTCAACTTGGTAGAGCACTTGGTTTGGGACCAAGGGGTTGCAGGTTCAAATCCTGTCTTCCCGACCATCGAGCAAATTAAAAACGTAGATTTTATTCTACGTTTTCTTTTTTTATATTATACAATACAAACTTTTCCATCTTTATAATCGAATGTAACTGTTGAATCATTTTTTATTTCATTAGAGATTAAGCTTCTTGCAAGTACATTTTCAAGTGTTCCTGTAACAACTCTTTTAAGTGGTCTTGCACCAAACTCTGGACTATATCCTTTATCAACTAAATAATTTTTACATTTATCAGTTAATTTTAAATGAATATTGTTGTATTTTAAGCGTTCTTCTATTTCTTTTACAATCTTATCAAGTATCTTCATAGTATCATCACGAGTTAGTTTATTGAATACAATTATTTCATCAATTCTATTTATAAATTCAGGTCTAAAGAATTTTCTTACATCATCCATTACTTTATCTTCGTGTCCTTCAAGAATATCTTCTGATCCTAAATTTGATGTCATTATTATTATAGTATTTCTAAAGTCTACAGTTCTACCATTTGAATCAGTAAGTCTTCCATCATCTAGTACTTGTAATAATAAGTTTAGAACGTCTGGATGAGCTTTTTCAACTTCATCAAACAATATTACACTATAAGGATTTCTTCTTACTTTTTCAGTAAGTTCTCCGCCCTCTTCATATCCTACATATCCTGGAGGGCTACCAATTAGACGTGAAACTGAATACTTTTCCATATATTCACTCATATCAATTCTTATCATATGAGTTTCAGAATCAAATAATTCATATGCTAAGCTTCTTGCAACTTCTGTTTTACCAACACCAGTTGTTCCTAAAAATAAGAATGAACCTATTGGACGTTTTGGATCTTTTATTCCACTTCTGCTTCTTATTATCGCATCTGAAACAAGTTTAAGTGCTTTATCCTGACCCATAACTCTTTTCTTTAGATTATCTTCAAGATGTAATAATTTTTCTTTCTCACCTAATGCAAGTTTACTAATAGGTATATTTGTCATACGACTGATAACAAGTCTTATATCATCAGAATCTACAACATCACTTAATATTTTACCTTTATTAACACTTCTTAAATCATTAAGCTCTCTTTCAAGTGTTGGAATAGTACCATGCTCTAGTCTTGCTGCACGTTCAAGATCATACTCATTTTCAGCTCTTGAAAGTTCTCTATGTGCTTTTTCAAGTTGTTCCTTTTTAGTCTTTATCTTATCAAGAACATCTTTTTCTTCTTCCCAACTATCTTTAAGTTCTTTTTCTTTAACTGTTAATTCACTTAAAGATTTATCAATCTCCTCTACTCTCCTTTTAGAAAGTTCATCTTTCTCTTTCTTAAGAGCTTCTTTTTCTACAGATAATTTCATTATCTTTCTTTCAAGATTATCAAGTGGTTCTGGTACACTATCTAGCTGTACTCTTATTGTTGCACAAGCTTCATCTATTAAATCTATCGCTTTATCTGGCAAAAATCTATCTGTTATATATCTATTTGAAAGTGTTGCTGCAGAAATTAATGCTCTATCTTTAATAGTTACACCATGATGTACTTCAAATCTTTCCTTTAGTCCACGAAGTATTGTGATTGTATCTTCAACACTTGGTTCATGTACCATAATCTTTTGGAAACGACGTTCAAGAGCTCCATCTTTTTCAATATATTTTCTATATTCATTTAATGTAGTTGCTCCTATTACCTTAATTGTTCCACGAGCAAGAAGTGGTTTTAACATATTTCCCATGTCCATTCCACCAGCATTATCGCCTTCATCGATAAACATAATGATGTTTCCGTCACTTTTTTCTATCTCATTAAGAACTTTTTTAAATCTTTCCTCAAATTCTCCACGATATTTAGCACCTGCAATTAAAGCTGCAACATCAAGTTCCCATATTTTTTTTCCTTTTAATGAATCTGGTACATCTCCTTTATCAATACGTTCTGCAAGTCCTTCAACAATTGCTGTTTTACCAACACCAGGTTCACCAATAAGGACTGGATTATTTTTAGTTTTTCTAGAGAGTACTCTTGTTATATCACGAATTTCCTCATCTCTTCCAATTACAGGGTCAAGTTTTCCTTCTTTTACAAATTTGCTTATATCTCTGCCATATTTTTCAAGTACATTTTCTTCTTTTGGATTATTCATATCAAACATATTATCACCCCATTCCACCATTAATTATACTACTTAATTAGCACTTGTCAAGTAAGAGTGCTAATGTTATTATTAAGTAGTTGTTGGACCCTTAGCTCAGTTGGTTAGAGCATCCGGCTCATAACCGGGCGGTCATAGGTTCGAGTCCTATAGGGTCCACCACTATTGCGGGTATGGCGGAATTGGCAGACGCGCTAGACTTAGAATCTAGTGTTTATACGTGCAGGTTCAAGTCCTGTTACCCGCACCATATGAATTTAAAGAGCTTGAAAAAGTTCTTTTTTTATGTTAATATGATTGTAGCAAAGAAATTTGCATACAATATAAAAGGAACACTTGATATTCGCAAGTTGAGTGTTGCCCTAAATTATGGGTTCACCTAATTCACTATTGAGTTAGGTGATTTTTCTTTTAATACTTTAGTATCAAAAGGAAGAGTATTACAAGTAATATTAGGATTAAAAAATCTTTTTTACTCATATTCATCGCCTCCCTTCATAAAGAAAGAGGCAACCACCCAACTAATCAAATGTTCCTAGAAATATTTTAACAAAATGTTAAGTGAGTAGCAATATAATTTTG
>ONSL01000017.1 GCA_900320505.1 uncultured Eubacteriales bacterium | reverse complement strand
GAAGAGAGAGATATTTATATAGGAATTAATGAAGAAGAAAATCTTGATTCAGATATTGAAGAAAACATAGATGTTTTATATAAACTTGAAAATAATAAACTGAAAAAAGTTATTTCTAATTAATTATAATAATGATATAATTGATTTTGAGAGGGTGGAGTTCAAAGTGAAATTAAAAATTAGAGTCGATTCTGAAGATTTATTAATGTTTATAATATTTGCAATATTCCTTTTATATTTAGTTTCAGTTACTATAACTAATGTTGCTTGTTTTGCTCAAAATGGATATTTGTATGGTCCTAATCCATTACCTGCATTTAGTTCCAGATATTTATTTACAACTATTGTCTTTTATCTTGGCTCACTTGTTGCAATTATTATGAGTGTAAAAAACAAAATATTTGAATTTGATAAAGGTTTTGGTATAACAACTGAAAAGAAAGATAAAGGTTATTCTAGATGGACTAAAGATAAAGAAATTATGAATGCTGCTAAAGTAAAACCGGTTGATATTAGTGCTAAAACAAGTCCTTATGCTGGAACACCTCTTCTTTATAAGAATGGGCAAGTTTATGTTGATGATGGAGAAAATCATACACTTGTTATTGGTGCTACTGGATCTGGTAAAACACAAGATATTATTCTTCCTACAGTTCATATTCTTTCTAAACATAAAGAAAGTATGGTAATTACCGATCCAAAAGGTGAGATATATGAAAAAACTTCTGAAATGCTAAAAAAGAAAGGTTATCAAATTTTACTTCTTAACTTTCGTGATCCTCAAAATGGTAGTGCTTGGAATCCACTTGATTTGCCTTATAAGATGTGGAAAGAAGGAAATATTGATAAAGCTATTGAGCTTCTTGATGATTTAGCTCTTAATATACTTTATGATGAATCTAATAAAAATCAGGATCCCTTCTGGGAGAAAAGTTCAGCATCTTATTTTTCTGGTATTGCTCTTGGACTTTTTAAGGATGCTAAACCAGAAGAAATTAATATTAATAGTATAAATCTAGTTTCTTCAGATGGTGAAGATAGATTTGGTGGATCTACTTATATCAAGGAATATTTTAATATGATGGATCATACTGATCCTGCTTATGTTGATGCTTCTGGAACAGTTAATGCTCCTGCTGAAACTAAAGGATCTGTACTTGCAGTATTTAAGGATAAGATTAAACTTTTTGCATCACGTGAGAATTTATCTGAAATGCTTTCTCATAGTGATATTGATCTTTCTAGTATTGGTAAAAAACCAACAGCAGTATTTATAGTTATTCAAGATGAAAAGAAGACATATCATGCTCTTGCAACTATTTTATTAAAACAAATTTATGAAACTTTAATTGCAGTTGCTCAAGAAAATGGTGGCGCTCTTCCAGTTAGAACAAATTTCTTACTTGATGAGTTTGCAAATATGCCACCTTTGAAAGATGTCACAACAATGATAACTGCTGCTCGTTCTCGTAGGATCAGATTTACAATGATTATTCAGAACTTTGCACAACTTGATTCTGTTTATGGTAAAGAAGATGCTGAAACTCTTCGTGGTAACTGTGGTAATCTTATTTATCTTGTTACGACAGAGTTAAAAGCACTAGAAGAGATTAGTAAGATGGCAGGTGAAGTTAAGAGTAAGAAAGATGAAAAAACTGCTTCAACTCCACTTGTTACAATTTCTGATTTACAACATATGAAAGAACATGATGTAATAATAATGAGGCTTCGTATGAATCCGTTCAAGACTCACTTTAGACCTGATTTTGAACTTGATTGGGGTGATCAATGTCCAAAGGCATCTTATCCTAATCGTGAGAAAGTTCCAGTTCATACATTTGATATAAAAGAGTTTGTTAAAAAAGAGAAGAAAAAGAAACTTCTTGAAATGATGAATAATATGGAAGACGATGACAGTAGCAGTTCTGTACCTTTTACAAGACCTGTTAGAGAGTCATATCCTGTTCCTCCTAATTTTCCACCAAGTTTTTATAATACTCGACCAGAAAGAAGCAGTAGTGGTGAAGATGGACCAAAGATTGACGTTGATGATTTAGTTAAAAAGATTGATGCTAAGATTGCTGAACTTGAAAAAGAGGAAGCAGAGGAGAAGAAGGCTGAAGAAGAAAAGAAAAAGAGTGTTACTCCTATTGCTAAGACTGATGAAAAACAATCTGAAGATAAGAAAGAAGAAAAAATAGAAAAATTAGAGGAAGTTAAAGAAGAAAAGAAGCCTGATGTTAATAAAAATGTAAATATTGATTTAGATGATGATGACGACGATGATGATGACGATTTCTTTGATGATTTCTTTGATAATTAGAGGTGAAAGTTATGGATAATGAAAATAATAATACATCTACTAGTTCTAGTAGTAATGTAAGTGCAACAATTGCTGATGCTATAAAAAAATATAGACCATCATTTGGTGGTAGTAGTGGAGGAGATTCTGATGGCATTAAGAAGATGCTTATTGGAGTTATTGTTTTAACTCTTATTGTTGTAATTTTACTTCTAATACTTTCTAAAGCATCATCAACTTCTACTAAGAAAGGTGTTAGTTATAGTGATATTGAAGATGCTATGACTGATAGTGCTAAAAGATTTTTTAAAGATAATAATAAGTATTTACCAAAGAGTAATGGTGGTACAGTAGAGATAAGTGCTCAAAAGTTAATTAACGAGAATTATTTATCTGCTCATAATACTATTTCCTCTTGTACTGGTAAAGTTGTTGTTCAAAACAATGATGATAATTATATTTATGTTCCATATCTTGATTGTGGTTCTAAGTATAAGACTACAGAACTTTATCGTAAAGTTACAAATAGTAGTAATATAGTTAGTAGTGGTAGTGGGCTTTATAATGATAATGGTACGTATATATTTAGAGGAGATACCGTAAATAACTACGTTCAGATTGGTAAAGTAATTTGGAGAATTGTAAAAGTTACTAATGATAATTTAGTTGAATTAGTTAGAGATTCTAGATCTGATTCTTCGATGACTTTTGAATCTTATCCATGGGATGATAGATTAAATGTTGATAAAGATTTTAATTCTGGTATTAATAATTTTGAATTGAGTAGAATTAAAGATACTCTTGATGATTCACTTAGTATAACTGATGATTATGAACAAATTGTTCCTAAGGATTTTAGGGGTCATTTAGTTGCAACTAGTTATTGTATTGGGAAAAGAGGAGAATCAGATAGTACAAGAAATATGAGTACAGAATGTTCTCAACAATCTAGTCCTATGAAGGTTGGATTACTTACAGTATCTGAATTTATGGATGCAAGTTTAGATGGTAATTGTAATAGTACTTTTGCTGAGCTATGTGAGAATTATAACTATTTAAATATGGCCGACTATGATTGGTGGACTATAACAGGTGATAGTGCTAATTCATACCAAGTATATTATGTTGAATCTAAGGGATCTGTTGTTGTTACTAATGCTTCTTCTTATAAGAAACTAAGACCAGTTATTTATCTTGATAGCAAGACAATGTTTAAGAGTGGTAAAGGTACTTTAGAAAAGCCTTATAAAATTAAATAAGTAAAAAGACTTAACTCATTTGAGTTAGGTCTTTTACATTATAAGTGTTCCAAGTATTCTACTTGTATTTTTGAAGCTTAATTTTGCAACTTCTTTTAATTTTTCTCTTCCATATTTTTCTACTATTTCTTTTCCAGCTTCATCTACATCTTTTCCAGCTCCTTTAGGAAGTGGTATATGTATTTCGTCTTCCATTTTTGCAAATTCTCTTAAGAATATATATCTACTTATTATTGATGCACATGCAACTGCGAGGTTTTTGTTTTCTGCTTTTGTCATAAATGTTATATCTCTTTGGATATGTTCTTCATTTTTTATGTATTCATAATATCTTGCAGGACGAGCGAACTCATCAACTATTATATAGTCTAAATCTTTTATTTTATCGCTATGTCTTACTTTGTATAACATTTTATTATGCATTATTGCTTTTATCTTATTTATGTTATTATCTACATGTCTATAGTTATATTCATCTGGTTTTAACATTATACTTTCATAGTATATTCTTTTTGCTATTAGTGGTGCAATTTTCTTTATTTTATCATCAGTTAATTGTTTTGAATCACATACTCCTAGTGAATCAAGATATTCTACATCTTCTTTTTTTACATAACTTGCTGTTACAACTATTGGTCCAAAGTAATCTCCAGTTCCAACTTCATCACTACCAATTGAGTTTACATTATGATATTTTGTTATTTCTTCTTTTTCTTTCTTTTTTGTTTCGCTAATGTTAAATTTTTCTTTCCATATTTCTGCGTCAACATCTGCTGATACTCCTTGGAACATTACTTTGTTTGATGTGTATACTATTATTGTTGTTCCTGCATCTGTTTGACCAACAAATTCACTATATGGTATGTTTTTCTCACTTTTCCATTTAGTGTAATATTTTATTATTTCTTCTTTTTGCTTGTCATTTACCTTTATGACTGCATTCATTTTACACCCCTCCATAAAGTTATTATAAACTATTTTAATCAAATATGCTATAATTAATTTAGGAGGATAGATATTATGTCTTTAAATATTGTTGACATCATTATTATACTGTTTATACTTTTATGTGTCGTAACAGGTTTCAAGAAAGGATTTATTAGAGAACTTATTTCTGTTATTGGTACTATTGTTGTTCTTATTTTATCGTACAACTTTATGGGACCACTTGCTTCAGTTCTTTATAAGTATGTTCCATTCTTTGATTTAGGTTTTTTTGGAATATATTTATCAAGTTTAAATATTTTAGTATTTCAGATAATTGCATTTTTCTTATGTTTCTTCTTATTTACTTTAATTTTAAACATAATAGAAAATGTTACTAATGTTGTTCAAAAGATTGCAGATAGTGCTCTTATATTAAAGGGTATATCTAGTATTCTTGGAATGATTGTTGGATTATTTAGTGGCTTTATTTCAACATTTGTTATACTTGTAATTCTTTCTGTACCTCTTTACAGAGTATCTTATTTTTATGAATCTCCAACAGTAAGATTTATTCTTGATAAGACTCCTGTTATGTCTCAAGCTACTAAAGGTATTAGAAATGCAACCAATGATATATATAAGATAAGTATTGAGATAAATAGTGATAAAGATTATAAAAAACACAGTAAAAAGTATGATACAGAAGTATTTGAAGCACTTCTTAAGTATAATGCTCTTACATATGATAATGCAAAGACTCTTGAAGATGAAGGTAAGCTTACGAATATTGATGATGCTAGTGGTCTTATTGAAAAATATAAACCAGTTAATACAAAGTAAAAAAATATGTTAATCATATTTTTTTATTTTATTCTATAAAATAATATAGGTGATCTATTTTGAAAATAAAATACTATAAATTATTAAAGATTACTTTTGTTTTCATATTAATATTTTCTTTTATAGTTATTTATTCCGCTTCTTCTGTTTGGAGTACATATAAGTATGGTAATAGTTATCATTATGCTATGATGCAAGGATTTTTTATTCTTATATCTATTTTTATTTATAAAATATTTAGTAAAATAGATACTAATGTTATATATAAGTACAGTGATAAATTATTTATTTTTTCATGTATTCTTCTTATTTTGGTTGCAGTTCCTTTTATTGGTAAGGAGATGAATGGGTCTAGAAGCTGGTTTGGTATTGGACCTTTTGGTATTCAACCTTCTGAACTTGCTAAAATTTCTACTATTATTTTTACTAGTAAGTTTTTAGAAAGCAAAAAGATTTATTATTTTAAAGACTTTTCTAAAATTTTATTTGCATCTATTTTTGTATTCTTTTTAATTATGTTAGAGCCTGATTTAGGAACATCTGTTATTATTCTTGTTACAAGTCTTGCAATGATATTTATAAGTGGTGCAAAGAAGAAATATTTCTTTATTATGTTCTTTTTATTTTTAGCAGCTTTTATAGTACTTGTTTTAGTAGCACCTTATAGAATGAGGAGAATTACTTCTTTTATTAATCCATGGAATGATCCACTGGATTCTGGTTTTCAGATAATACAAAGTTTATATGCAATTGGTCCTAGTGGGCTTCTTGGAAGAGGACTTTTTAATAGTATACAGAAGAATTTCTTTTTACCAGAACCTCAAACCGATTTTATTTTTTCAATTATTGTTGAAGAGTTAGGTTTTGTTGGTGCTTTTATTATATGTTTCATATATTTCATGATTATTTATATTGGTATTAAGGTATCTTTAAATGCTGGTTCTAATTTTAAAAAGTATTTAGCTTTTGGTATTACTTTTTCGGTAGGGTTTCAGGCTGTTCTTAATCTTATGGTTGCAACTTCACTTGTGCCAATTACTGGTGTTACTCTTCCTTTTATTAGTTATGGAGGATCAAGTTTTTTATCTTCTTCTGTTATGGTATTTATTCTTTTAAACATTATTAAGGAAGATGCTATAATGTAGTCTTTATTAGTATCTATTTTTTTGATAAAATAGATGTGAGGCGATAATGTTTATGTATGATTATATAATTATTGGAGCGGGTGTTAGTGGGATTGTTAGTGCTATTAATCTTTCAAGACATGGAAATCGTGTAATTGTTCTTGAAAGAAATTCTAAACCTTTAAGAAAGTTATTAGTTACTGGTAATGGTCACTGCAATTTATACAATGAAAATCAAGATTATAAATTTTATCATAGTAATGATAGGGATTTAATAAGCAAAATAATTAATGATAATAATTTAGATAAATATAAGTCTTTTCTAGATAGTATAGGTATTTTTTTAACATGTGATAATGGTTATTATTATCCTTATAGCAAGATGTCATCATCTGTTTCTAATGCTCTTTTAAAAACTATTTCTCATCTTAACATAAATATTATTTGTAACTATGAAGTTAATGATATAAAGTATGATGGATGTTTTAAAATAGGATGTTATACTTCTAAAAATATTGTTATTACAACTGGTTCTCCTGCTTGGTATGGCAAGAGTAATACTTTAAATTTGCTTGATAAATTAAATATAGATTATATACCTTTTACACCTAGTTTATGTAAAATTAAAACAAATCAAAATTTTAAGGATATTAGTGGTGTAAGAGCATACAATGCTTGTCTTTCTTTTTATGGTGATGGAAATAAGATAAAGGATGAATGCGGAATGCTCCTTTTTAAAGATCATGAGTTAAGTGGTATTTGTTCATTTAATCTTTCTAATTTATTTTATAAATATAGTAAATCTTATGTTCTAATTGATTTTTTACATGATTTTAGCTATAAAGATGTTTATTCTTATATAGACAACAAGTCTAAAATGTTTAGTGATAGGTTAGTTAGTGAGATACTTGATACTTTACTAAATTATAAGATTATAAAGTTTTTGATTAAAGAAGTTTCTTTAAGTGATAAATGCTGGAATAGTTATTCTAATGATGATAAGAAAAAGATAGTAGATATTTTAAAGGGTTATAAAGTTTCTATTTCTGGAACTGATGATTTTAAAAGTAGCCAAACAGTTTCTGGTGGTGTTAGATTAAGCAATATAAATTTAAATACAATGGAAGCTAGAAAACACATTTATGTATCAGGGGAAGCTATTGATCTTGATGGTGATTGTGGAGGATATAATCTTACTATAGCATTTATAACTGGTCTTATGTTAGGAGGATACAATGATTAGAATTAGTAATATAAAAGTTGATCCTATAAAAAAAGATCTTTCTAAAAAAGTTCATAATATAATTGGAGATTATTATTTTTATAATATAGTTAGAGAAAGTATTGATGCTAGACATAAAGATGTTCATCTTATTTATACTGTTGATGTTAAAGTAAAAGATGAAGAAAAATATATTAAAGGTAATATTATTAAGAGCCCTGTTAAAAGTTTCAATCCAATTAAACTTGGCAATAAAAAACTAAAAGAAAGACCTATTATAATAGGTGCTGGTCCTTCATCTTTATTTGCAGCTTTTTATCTTTCTTTATATGGTTTTAGACCTATAATTTATGAAAGAGGTAAAGATGTATTTGAAAGAAGAGAAGATATTCAAAATTTCTTTAACGGTGGTAAGCTTCTTAAAAATTCCAATGTACAATTTGGTATGGGCGGAGCAGGTCTTTTTTCTGATGGTAAGCTTCATACTGGTATTAAGGATGATAAAATTAAAATAATTTTAAATTTATTTGTACTTTTTGGGGCAGATCCTAGTATTTTGTATTCTAATCATCCTCATATTGGTACTGATGTTTTAGTAAAAGTTGTTAGCAGGATTAAAGATGCCATTATATCTTTAGGTGGAGAATTTCATTTTGAAAGCCAGTTAACTGATATTGAAGTAAGTAATAGCAAAATAATTGGGGTTTATATAAATGAAAAATTTATAAAGGCTGATACTGTAATACTTGGTATTGGAAACTCCGCACGTGATACTTTTAGAATGCTTAATGAAAGAGGAGTCTCTATGAGTCCTAAAGGTTTTGCTGTTGGTTTTAGAGTTATTCATGAAAGAAAAATGATTGATAATGAGATGTATGGGTCTTTTGCAAAATATTTAGATGCTGCTACTTATAAACTTACTTATAACAGTAATGGACATGGTGTTTATTCGTTTTGTATGTGCCCTGGTGGATGGGTTATTAATGCATCAAGTTCTAATAATATGCTTACTGTTAATGGTATGAGTGAACATAATAGAGATTCAAATTATTCTAATAGTGCAATTGTTGTTAGTGTAAATCAAAAAGATTATGGAGATGGACTTTTTGATGGTATTAAGTTTCAAGAGGAGATTGAAAGAAAAGCTTATGATCTTGGATCTGGTTCTATTCCAATTGAAAGATACGTTGATTTTAAAAATAATAAAGAAAAATCTTTTGATGCTCCTAATGCTTTTAAAGGAAGCACAAGGGTGTGCAATTTAAGATCTATTCTACCTGATTATTTAAACAAAGAAATTATTGATGGTATGGATTATTTTAATACAAGAATAAGTAATTTTTCAGATGCTGTTATGGCTGGAGTAGAGGCTAGAACAAGTTGTCCCATTAGAATGGAAAGATCTATTGATTTAGAGTCTAATATAAAGGGACTTTATCCGATTGGAGAGGGATCTGGTCATTCTGGTGGTATTACTTCCAGTGCTTTAGATGGTATTAAGTGTGCTTTAAGTATATTTAATAGTTATTCTTCTTTTAGTGATAATAGTTTAAATAAACTTTATTTTGTATATCATTATATGAGTATAATAAACTATGGATATTTATATAATGGTAATGATATAAGCAGTTCTAATTTACTTTATAAATATTATTCTTTATTGAGTCCGTTTGAACTTATGAGTGTTAAAACTGGTATATGTTATGACTTTGTAGAGCTAGAAAGATTTTTACTTGATTTTTATTCTATTAATAATAAGTCTTATATTATTTATGATGATAGTTTAAACTTTACTCATACGTTTATTATTTCATTTATTAATGATAAATATTATTATTTAGAAAGTAGTTTTGAAAAGTATAAGGGTGTATATGAGTTTGATAGCTTAGATGATGCTCTATCATTTGTTAAAAATAATTTTATGAAGGAATATGGTATTTCTTCAGTTTCAATAAATTCATATAATACTCCATCATTTGGAATAAGCATGAAAGAATTTTTTGAAAGTGTAAAGAAGAAAGAAGCTTAATAACTTCTTTTCTTTATATAGTTCTGATTTTTATTGTTTTATGCTATAATACATTTAGAAAGGTGTGATTTTGTGACTCCACATATTGAATCTCGAGATGAAGATATTGCAGATGTTGTTTTAATGCCAGGTGATCCTAAAAGAGCAGAACTTATTGCAAGTAAGTATTTAGATGATGCTAAACTTGTTAATACTGTTAGAGGGATGAATGCTTATACTGGATTTTATAAGGGTAAGAGAGTAACTGTTTTTCCATCAGGTATGGGTATTCCTAGCATGGGAATTTATTCTTATGAACTTTTTAAATTTTATAATGTTTCAAAGATAATTAGAATTGGGACTGTTGGTGGTTATTTAGAGGATGAAAAGGTTTTTGATGTTATTCTTGCTGATAAGTCTTTTTCTAAATCTAATTATGCACTTGATTTAAGTGGTAGTGATTCTCATATTATGGAAGGGTCTAAAGCATTAAATGAAAAGATTATTGAGGAAGCTAAAAGAGAAGGTATTGATTTAAGGGTTGGCAATATTTATTCCACTGAAACTTTTTATGATGGTGGTAAGAATCTTGATGTTATGAAGAATAAATATCACTGTATTGGAACAGAGATGGAAAGTTATGCACTTTTTGCAAATGCATCTTATCTTAATAAAGAGGCATCTGCAATTTTAACTGTTTCAGATAATTTAGTTACTAAAGAGGAGATAGATAGTAGTGCTAGAGAAAAGAGTTTAGATAGAATGATTCTTTTAGCACTTAACTCTATTTTATAGTTTTATTTCAGGGGAGAAGAGAGGTATGTATGGAATATTTAAGTAAGAATTTAGGTCTTTATAATCTTCATATGATTAAAAATGATAATTTTAAACAGACTATTGTTAGGGTTACCTTTAGAGGAAAAGAAAATAAAGATGAAATAACTATTAGGAATTTTCTTGAATCAATGATTGTTTATTCTTCTAAAAAATATAATACTAGAAGAAAGATGCTTTTAAAGGAAGAAGAACTTTATAGTGCTATTATTTATTCTGATTCTAATAGAATAGGTAATTTTTATGAGACTTCTTTTGGCTTAATTTCTCTTGATGATAAGTATACTGAAAAAGGCAATTTTGAGAAAGCTTTAGAATTTTTTATCGATATGATTAAGCATCCTAATGTTAGTGATGGCAAGTTTGATTCTAAAAGTTTTAATATTATTATGAATAAGGTTGTTCTTTATTTAACTAGCAAGAAAGAAGATAAAGATTCATATAGTATTGAACGTCTTTATGAAGAAATGGGAAAAGATAGTCCTATTAGTTATAGGGATGGATATATAGAGGATTTAAATTCTATCACTAGAGAAAGTTTATTTAATTATTATAAGAAATTTGTCGAAGAATCTGATATAGATATTTATGTTGTTGGTGCAATTGATTTTGAAGTTATTGATCCAATGATTAGAAAGTATTTTAAACCTAATACTTATAGAAAGAGAAAAGATGGATTTATAATAGAACATAAGAAGAGAAGACTTAAGAAGATTAAAGTAATTGAACATGATAATATTGCACAGTCTAAACTTAATTTAGGTTTTAAGATGTATAATATGTCTATTAGAGAGAAAGAATATCCTCTTGTTTTATATAATATCATTTTGGGTGGAGGATCTGATTCTAAATTATTTAAAGAAGTAAGAGAAGAAAAGTCTTTATGTTATTATATTTATTCTGTTTGCAATGATTATGACAGTACTATGCGTATTAGTGCTGGTATATCAAAAGACTCTTTTAACGAATGTTTAAAGATTATAAATAAAGATGTTAAAGATATGGAAAAAGGATTATTTACAGATGAAGATTTGGAGAAGGCTAAAGAGATTTATATATCATATTTAAATAATATTTATGATAGTGAAGAAAATATAATTAATATGTATTCTACTATTGGACTTTTAGGTACTGATGATATTGAAACTCGTAAGAAGAAAATAAAGACTGTTACAAAAGATGATATTATATCTGTTGCTAAAAAGATATCGCTTGATACAATTTATTTGTTAGAGGGGGTTAAGTAATGAAAGATATTGTTATTATGAATAAGCTTGATCTTACTATGCATCATGAGGTTTTATCTAATGGGCTTGATGTTTATCTAGTTCCTATGAATGATAAAAAAAGATATTATATTACTCTTGGTACTTATTTTGGCAGCACTACAACTAGCTTTACTGATTATCAGGGTAATAAGGTTACTGTTCCAAATGGTGTTGCTCATTTTCTTGAACATAAGGTTTTTGCAAATAAAGATGGAGTAGATCCTATGTCATTTTATTCTAAAAGTGGAACTGAATGCAATGCTTCTACTAGTTATAATAATACTAAATATATTGTTTTAGGTACTAAAAATTTTAAAGAAAATTTTGAATATTTAGTTAATTTTGTAACTAATCCTTATTTTACTGATGGTAATGTTGAAAAAGAAAAAGGCATTATTAAAGAAGAAATTAATATGTATAAGGATGAGACTGAAGAAAGAATTGATGATGATTTAAGAGCTAACTTATATGTTAATGATAAGCATAAGTATAATGTTGCAGGTGAGGTTCAAGATATTGAAAAAATTACTAAAGAAGATTTATATGAATGCTATAATACTTTTTATAATCCAAATAATATGTTTTTGGTAATTACTGGTGCTTTTTCTTTAGAAGATGCTGAAAGTGTTATTAATTCTTCTCTTTCTAAATTAGAAAATAAATGTGAAAGAAGAGGAGAAGAGAAGTTTAATGAACCTTTAAGTCCTGTTAAAATATTTGAAAAGAAAGAAGAAAATGTTTTAGTTCCAAAACTACTTGTTGGTATTAAAATTGATAATAGAAGTTTGAAATTAAAAGATCCTGTTAAGAGAGGATTATATCTTTCTGCAATTATTAATTCTAATTTTGGTAAAACAAGTAAGTTTTATGAAAAAATGACTGAAGATAATTTGCTTAATACTTGTTCATTTTATACAGAAAATTCAGGAAATATTACTACAATTTATTTTGGTGCAGAAAGTACATTTCCAGATGAACTTTTAGAGAAGTTTAAAGAAAAACTTCAAAAACTTGAGATTACTAAAGAAGACCTTGATAGACTAAAGAAAGTTTATACTGCAAGTGAGATTAGAGGATCTGGTTATGTAAATAGTATTATGGGTAGTTTGGTTGGTGATCTTGTACGTTATCACAAGGTTATTAATGATCCTGTTGGATTATATGATAGTTTAAATATTGCTGAAGTTTCTAACATTCTTAAAAATCTTAATACAGATAATATTTCTACTGTTATATATGTTCCTGAAAATATGAAGTCTTATAGTGATAATAAGAAATAATTAGATAATTATAGAAGGGTTTATGAAAAATTATTGTATTAGGGAGATTCTTCATAATATGGTTATAAATGACTTTTATTTTCCTTGTTATTTTGATAATTCATCATATATTTTTGATGGAAAAGAATTAAAGAAGAAAAGTTCTATAGGTGATAGTAAGCTTGATGTTTATATTAAAGATTTGAAATTATTTTGAAAGACTCTTGAAGAATTATCAAACACAAAGATGTCTTTAATGCTTGATACTTTTGCTAGTATTGGAAGCTTTAGAACTACTATTGATGTTAATAAGAATAATGTTTCATTTAATTCTTATTCTGATAGTGTAGTTTATAATTCAAAAGATGATTTTATTACATATTCTAGATCTATTAAGAGTCCATCTACTTTTTCAGAGCTTCTTGATTATGAGGTTCCATCATATGTTTTATCTTCTCGATGTAAAGATATGGTTTCAGAAAAGTTTCCATATGAGGCTGCATTTGATACTAATTTTACATTAGAAGGTTATCCTCTTTCTTTCCTTAATAAGTCTGTTAATACATTTAATATTAAAGAAGCAAATGGTAATCAAGTTAAACTTATAAAAGTAAAAAAATAGCTTTAATGCTATTTTTTTATGTAAATAATGTTTTATATTAAAGACATTTTATAAGAAATTTGATACAATTAGTTTGAGGTGAGAGAATGAAAGATACTTTAATAACTGATGAAAATAAACCTAAATTTAGTTTTAAAAAGATTCTTTTTCCAATTATATTTATTTTACTTATCTTTTTAGCTGTTTATGGTATTTTTACGTTTATAAATAATAAGAAAATAGAAGAAGAAAAGAAAAAAGAAGAGATTAAGCTTGAAAATCCTTTAAATGATGAACTTCATGATATTAAGCATTTTGCTATTAAGGATAATTATATTGTTGGTATTAATAGTGATTTAAGTTATGTTAATATTTATAATTTAATGCAAGGTACTGGACAGTTTGGTGATTTTAAAAATTATTTCTATTATGACAAGAATTTATATTTAATATTTAGCGATAATAATATTTATAAGATTTCTTTAACAAGTGGTAATAAGGTGTATGAACTTACAAAGTATCTTAATCTAGAATCTAGTCCTAGTTTTATTAATTTTATAAGTAAGAATAATATTATTGTTTTAGAAGGCAATAATCTAGAGCTTATTAAGAGACAAAAAAAGGATAGTAAGACTGTGCTTGCAACTTATGAAAATATAGGTGGTATTTTATATAGCAATAGAAAGGTTTATATTATTTCTAATTCTTCACTGTATGCTTATGATTTAGAAAGTAATACTAATAATAAGATTGCTGATAATGTTTCTAGTATTAGACTTTTTGGAAATATTTTAGTTTATAAGAGTGAAGATAAATTCTATGGATATAATACTAAAACTTTAGTTAATAGTGAACTTGTTAGTGGTGTTTCTGATACTATTATTAGCAATAACAAAATTTATGCATTAACTGGTGATGCAATATATAATGTTTCAGATAAAAATAAAAAGATTTATGATGTTCATTATAATAATCTTGATAATTTTAATGCTATTGGCAAATATATTGAGGTTTATGATACTGATACAGTAGATGTTACTAAAAAGAGGGTAATATTTATTGATACAAGTGATTATAAAAATAGTGTTAGTGATAATTTATATACAAACATAAAGGAGTATACATATAATGGAAAGACTACAAAAAGTAATAAGTGAGGCTGGAATTGCTTCAAGAAGAGGAGCTGAAAAGCTAATTCAAGAGGGCAAGGTGCTTGTTAATGGCTCGCCTGCTATTATTGGACAAAAGGTTAGTGGAAATGATGAGATTTTAGTTGATGGAAAGAAAGTTAAAAAAGAAGATAAAGTTTATTATCTTCTTAATAAGCCAAGAGGTGTTATATGTTCTTTAAAAGATAAAGAAGGAAGACGTATTGTTACTGATTTAATTGATACAAAGACTAAAATTTATCCAGTTGGAAGACTTGATTATGATACAACTGGTGCAATTATTCTTACAAATGATGGTGAACTTACAAATATTTTAGAGCATCCTAGGAATGAGATACCTAGAACTTATCTTGTTAAATGTTTACATTTCTTTTCTAAAGATGATAAGAAAAAACTTGAAAAAGGTGTTATTATTGATGGTCAAAAGTGTACAGGATATTATATAAAGTTAAAAAAATATGATAAGAAATCCGATAAAAGTTATGTTAATATTACTTTGAAAGAAGGGCATAATCATGAGGTTAAAAATATGTTTAATGAGATAGGTCACCCGGTTGATAAGCTTTCTAGGGAATCTTTTGCAGACCTTTCTATTAATAATATGAAAAGTGGAGAGTATAGACTTCTTACTATTAAAGAAGTAAAACGTCTTTATTCATTAAAAAAAGTAGACTAGTTGTCTACTTTTCTTCTTCTATTGCTCCAGTTGGACAAGATTCTATTGCATCACGAACTGAATCTTCATCTTCCTTTGCAACTTCATCAACTTTTACATGACTCACCATGTCGTCATCTTTTATTTCAAATACATTGCTGCATATTGCCTCACATGCACCACAACCAATACATGCATCACTATTAACTTTTACTTTCATCTTTTTTCCTCCTCAGAACATTTTATCATTAAATTTTCTTTACGTAAAGTATTAATAAACATCTTCTATTTAAATGGCTTATATGCTAAAATTGTTGTATAGAGTATACTAGAGGTGATAGGTGTGGCAAGTAGGATGGATAGATATAGAGATGAAGAAGAAAATTTATCTCGTAGTTCTAAAAATAGTGAGCTTTATGAAAATAATGATATTGGATCAGTTCCTGAAAGACCAATTGATATAAACAGTGTTAATGCGGTCGAAATTGATAGAAAGGCTGATTTGAGATCAAGAGAAAATTATCATAGAGCGAAAGAGTTAGGATTCCTTTCAGAAGACAAAGAATATAAAAATGAAGAAGAAAAAAAATTAGATGAGTTTAATGAAATTTATAAACCTAACGAGAGAAAAGTGTATGATATAAATACTATTCTTGAAGAAGCAAGACGTGAAAATAGTGATGATAGCGTAAAGAAAGATAAACGTAAAAATGATGACTTTATTTTAACTAAAGAAGAGATAGAAAAGTATAGGAAAGAAAGAGAAGAAAGAGCTAGAAAAGATAATGAAAAGATGAAAGATCTTATCAATACTATAACTAGTAAGACTTTAAGAGGCGAAATTGATGAAGCAACTGGGGTTGATCTTTTAAGTGATTTGCTTGCAACTAGTGAATATGATAGAATTTCAAATAATACAGAAATTCTTGACAAAGAGGCAATTGATAAGGTTAAAGAAAAAGCTAAAGAGTATGATAGTGTTCCAGAAAAACCTAAAGAATTAAAGAGTATGGATGATTCTTTTTATACTAAATCTATGGAGTTAAATACAAAAGATTTTGATATGGATGATGAGTTTGTTGAACAAAAAGAGATGCCTAGTATATTAAAGGTTTTACTTGTTATTTTACTTCTTGTTTTAGTAGGTGTATTAATATATTTTATTGTAAAGAGTTTTTAACTCTTTTTTTGGAGGTTTATAATGGCTAAATTATATTTTAAATATGGTGCGATGAATTCTGGTAAATCAACTTTACTTTTACAAGCTGCTTATAATTATGAAGAAACTTATAAGAAAGTAATTGTTATTAAACCTAAAAAAGATTTAAAGGGAGATAAAAATATTGTTTCAAGATTGGGTGCTAAAAGAGAAGCTGATTATCTTTTGGATAAGGATGATAGTTTAATTGATATTGCAAAGAAGAATAAAGATGTTAGTGCTATTTTTATAGATGAGGCACAGTTCCTTGAAGAAAGTCAGGTAGATGATGCTTCTTATATTGCAAATGTTATGAATATTCCTGTTTTATGTTATGGACTTAGGACAGATTTTAAAGGAAATGGGTTTCCTGGTTCTACCAGACTTTTATTAATTGCAGATAAACTTGAAGAAATTAAGACAATTTGTAGCAGCAGGGGATGTGCTAGAAAAGCTACTTATAATGTTAGATTTGTAAATGGTAAGTTTACAAATAGCGGATCACAGGTTGCAATAGATGGTATAGATAATGTAACTTATAAATCCGTTTGTCCTAAATGTTATAGTGAACTTATAAAAAAATCTTGAAAGAGTATTAAAATTAAGATATAATATAGCATGTTGGAGGAGAAAATATGGCTAAAAAAGAAGAAAAGAAAGAAGAATTAAAGAAAGATATTAATAAACATGATGTTAATGTTAAAATTGAAGGTAAAGAATGGGAAGATGCAATAGACAAAGCTTTTACTAAAAAACAAAAGACTGCAGAAGTTCCAGGATTTAGAAAGGGTAAAGTTCCAAAAGATATTTATATTAAGCATTTTGGTAAAGAAAGTTTATTTTTAGATGCTGCTGAAGAGTTAGTTGATAAGGCATATGATAAAGCTCTTACTGATTCAAAATTAATACCAGTAGTGCAACCAGAAGTTTCTATTAAGTCTATTGATGATAAGAGTGTTGAATTTGTATTTACTATTATTACTAAACCTGAAGTTGTTGTTAAAAAATATAAAGGACTTGGTATAAAGAGGGAAGAAGCTAAAGTTTCTAAAGATGAGGTTGATCATGAGATTAAACATCTACTTGAAGAATATACAGAACTTGTACCTAAAAAGACTGCTATTGAAAAGGGCGATGTAGCAATTATTGATTATAAAGGTGAAAAAGACGGAGTAGCATTTGATGGTGGAACTGCTGAAAATTATTCTTTAGAGATTGGTTCTAATTCATTTATTCCTGGTTTTGAAGATGGTCTTATTGGATTAAAGGCTGGAGATGAAAAAGATCTTAATCTTGAGTTTCCTAAAGATTATAGTGCTAAAGAATTAGCAGGAGCTAAAGTCGTTTTCCATGTTAAGGTAAATGAAGTTAAAACTAAAGTTGAAAGAAAGCTAGATGAAGATTTCTTTGCTGATTTAGCAGTACCTGAAGTTAAAGATGAAAAGTCTTTAAGAAGCAAGATTGAAGAGTCTTTAAAAGAACAAAAAGAAGCTGATA
This sequence comes from uncultured Eubacteriales bacterium, assembly GCA_900320505.1. Classification (GTDB taxonomy): domain Bacteria; phylum Bacillota_I; class Bacilli_A; order RF39; family UBA660; genus UBA2730. Next base: position 2,320 of record ONSL01000017.1, on the reverse strand, counting down.
TTGAAAATAAATATGTTGATTCTTTACTTGAGGCAGTTTCAAAGAATACTGAAGTAGATATTCCAAAAGAAATGATTGATGAAGAAGTTAATAGACAAGTTGAAAGAATTGATGAAAGTTTAAGATCACAAGGTATGAGTCTTGATCTTTATATGCAATTTACAAAGAGTGATTTAAATGCTGTTAAAGAACAGGTAAGACCTGAAGCTGAAAAGAATGTTCTATATAGATTAATGCTTGAAGAGATTATGAATAAAGAAGGTATTGAGGTTTCTTCTGAAGAAGTTGATAAAGAAATAGAAGATATGGCTAAAAAGTATAATACAACAGCTGATGATCTTATTAAACAAGTTGGTTCTAAAGATATGTTCCAATATGATTTAGAGATTCAAAAAACACTTGATTTATTAAAAGAATTAAATAAGTAAGTTTGTCTTGCTTATTTTTTCTTTTTATAATAAAATTATCTTAGGATAGGATGTGTGTGTTTATGAGTAAGGATAAAGGTATTTCTAAAAGCCAGCTTTATGGTCTTCGTAGTTATAGGGCTGCTACTTTTAAGGTTCTAACTATACTTTTTCTAATTTCTATATGGTTTAAGGTTGGACTTAATCCATGTTGGCATTTCAATGATATCGTTTTAGAAGTTGTTTCACTTTTCATATTATTTGTTTGTGGTATTACTGCTAATGCTAAAAATAATTTTCCAATTTTTAAGATGAGAAATTTTGAATTTACTAAAGAATTTACTTATAGTATTACTTCATTTTTTGTATTACTTTTTGTGTTTATTCTTTATAAAAATATTGTTTCACCTGAATTTATTTCTTATCTTGCAGAACTTAGTTTTCATGATATTTGTTCACTTCTTGTATTTTTCTTTCCTGTTTCATGTCTTTTAATTTATTTAATATACTTGAGCTACAAGATTACTTATAAAACTAAACGCGAAAAAGTATTTGAAAAATATGATGATAAAACTGAAAGAAGTTTAAATAGATATAAGGTTTTTGCAATTAAGTCTATTTTCTTACTTATGTACATATCTTTATGGATTAAACTTGGTTTGTTTGGTGATTTTAAAGTTTATGATTTATTTATTGAAATTTATTCTATAATTACTATTATTTTAATGTTTATAGTAGGTAATAAAGATAATAAGCTTCCAGCTCTTCATAACTTTCATTTTAAAATTGATAGATATTTCTTTTATTCGGTATTGCTTCCTTATGTTTTAGTACTTTTATATTATATATTTAGTAGTAATTTTAGAGGTATGATTGCTGTATTAGATTTTAGGAAAATAATAAGTTTATTTGTATTTATGTCTCCACTTTTCTTTATAAGTTCTCTTATATTTTATATTGGATGTAGATATCCTAATTTTATTAGTAAGAGTGTCAAAAACGATAAGAATAGAAAGATTAGATTTAATGCAATTGTTTCATTTTTAATTTCATTTATAGTAATTGTTCTTTCATTTCTTTTTGCAATAAGTACTGTTCATATGGAAAGTGCTGAAACTGTTTTGCAACTTTTAATTGTATTTATTCCACTTTTTGTAATAATATATTTAGTTATTTTTAATTCTTTAAATGAAATTAACAAATAGGACTTGATAAATAGTCCTTTTTCTTTTAAAATATAGTAGAGGTGATAATATGGAATTAAAAGGTTCAAAGACAGAAGCTAATTTACTTGCAGCTTTTGCAGGAGAAAGTCAAGCTAGAAATAAATATACATTCTATGCTAGCAAAGCTAAAAAGGAAGGATATGAGCAGATAGCAGATATATTTTTAAAAACTGCTGATAATGAAAAAGAACATGCTAAAATTTGGTTTAAGGAGTTACATGATGGTAATGTTCCAGATACTCTTACTAATTTAAAAGATGCTGCAGCAGGTGAGCATTATGAGAATGCTGAAATGTATAAGGATTTTGCTAAAACTGCTAAGGAAGAAGGATTTGATAGAATTGCTGATTTATTCTTAAAAGTTGGTGAAATTGAAAAACATCATGAAGAACGTTATATGAAACTAATTGGTAATGTTGAGAATAATTTAGTATTTGAAAGAGGAGAAGAAAAGGTTTGGATTTGCAGAAACTGTGGATATGTTTATGTAGGAAAGAAAGCTCCAGAGAAATGTCCAGTTTGTAGTCATCCACAATCATTCTTTGAATTAAAATCTGAAAATTATTAATATTTATTTAGAGATATTCATGGCTCAAATGAAAATGTAAATGCAACATTGAAGGGTTAAATGCAATGTTTGAGTTAATTATTAGTAACAAACAAGGGAATTCCTTGTTTGTTGGACTT
>ONSL01000019.1 GCA_900320505.1 uncultured Eubacteriales bacterium | reverse complement strand
GAGTTCATAAGAAATTATGATTTAAAGCATGCTGAAGAAAAAGGTAAAAATCAAGGCATCAATGAAAGAAATACTACAATTGCTAAGAATATGCTCAATGAAAAGCTGGAAATAAGTCTTATTTCAAAAGTAACTGGTCTGACAATTGATGAAATAAAAAAATTGACGAAATAGAATGAAGCTGCAGCTCATTCTTTTTTATATTTTAATCAATTATTATTTACAATTTTTGTTAAAATAGATATAATTAGATTGTCGGAGGTAAGAAGTATATGACAAAGGTTAAAAAATTTTTAAAAAAGATTCCAGGATTTATTAAAGAACATAAGTTAATATTTATTATATGCTTAGTTGCTATTGTAGTTATTTTAGTATTTGCATTAAAACCTAATAAAGAGGCTAAACTTAATGGTTATCTTAAGACTATGGGTAAAGATTTTTATGAAAACTTCTATTATAAGCAATTAAGTAGTAATGGTAATGATGCATCATCATTTTTATCTAAGTATTCTAGTATTGGTATTAAAGTAGATTTAGATAATCTTGGTAGATATACGGATAAAAATAGTGATATGATTGATGAGTTCAAAGGTTGCGATAAAAATAAAACAAAGGTTACTTTTTATCCAACTGATCCTTATGGAAAAACAGATTATAAGATTGAAACAACTTTAAGTTGTAAATAGAGGTTATAACCTCTTTTTTTATTTCATATATTTATTTATATGAAAGAGGAAATTATTTATCTTTATAATTTTAATGATATAGAAATACATAAAAATAATAATTCTATTATTTTCTTTAATAATGGTAATAAATATTTGGTAGAAGAATGTAATAAAAGAGAAGGTGAACTTTTATATATTTATAATATTTCTTTAAATGATAATTTATTTAACAAGATTATAAAAACTAGATTCAATAGATTATTATTTAATTATGATAATGTTAATTATATTGTTATTAAGGTTATTCATGATAATAATTTATATTATTTTTTAAATTCTTTAAATTATAGGAAAAACTATAATAATTTATTAGGAACTATACTTGATCATTCTAACTGGAATAATTTAATATCTAAAAAAATAGATTATATAGAGTATCAATATGATCATATAAAGGGTAAATATAAGTTAATTGATGAATCTATTGATTATTATATAGGTATGGCTGAGCTTTCTATTAGTTATTATAGAAGTTTAAGAAAAGATAATGATATTTTAACTTTTTCTCATAAAAGAATAAATAATGATACATTACATAATCCTAAATATTTGATAATTGATAGTGTAACTCGTGATGTATCTGGTATATTAAAATATATTTTTTTCTATGATTTATCTATTAACTTAAGAGATTTTATTTTAAATTTAGATTTTAACAGATATCAGTATGAAAAATTAATATCAAGAATGATATATCCGTCTTTTTATTTTGATAGTTATGAAAAAATTGTAAATAATAATGATTTAAATGAAGAAAAAAATATAAAAAAATTCATAGAAAAATCAGATTCCTATGAAAAATATATTTCTAATATAATAAATATTATAAGTTTTAAATTTAACGTTATTAAACCTTTCTAACTTCTTTTACTTCTGGTACTTCTGAACATATTAATTGTTCAATTCCATCTTTTAAAGTGTAATCTATTAGTGAACAGTCTTCACATGCACCACCAAATCTTAAATAGAGTATTCCATCTTCAAATTTTTCATATGTTACAAAGCCGCCTTCGCTTGCTAGAAATGGTTCTATTTTTTTTAGTTCTGATTTAATTCTAGTTTCTACGTCTTTTTCTTTTTTCATTTTTATCACCAAACATATTATACACATAAAAGACTTTTACGTAAAGGAAAAATATGTTACAATAATTTAGGTGGTTTTATGAATAAGTATGAAGTAGGGGATGTTATTGTCGCTTCAGTATCTGGAATTGAAAAATATGGTTTTTTTGTAAAGGTTGATAGTGAATATACTGGACTTGTTCATATTTCTTCTATTTCAGAATATTATGTTAAAGATATTAATGATTATGTTAGTCTCGGAGAAGAAATTAGGGTAAGAATAATTTCTATAGATGAAGAGAAAAAACAAATGAGTCTTGAAATTAAGGGACTTAACTATAAAATGCATGGTAGGAGAAAGGCTAGAATAAGGGAAACAGTACATGGGTTTGATACTCTTTATGATAATTTAGATGGTTGGATTGACAAAAAAAAGAATGAACTTCTTGAGAAAAATTAAAAAATATTCCTCATTATATTGACAAATAACGAATAAATTGGTATATTTAATCATGTCAACTGATGTGGGCGATTAGCTCAGTTGGTTAGAGCACCTGCCTTACAAGCAGGGGGTCATAGGTTCGAGTCCTATATCGCCCACCATTTTATGCCGAAATAGCTCAATTGGTAGAGCAACTGATTTGTAATCAGTAGGTTCCGGGTTCGATTCCTGGTTTCGGCACCATTTTTTTGGAGAGATAGCGAAGTGGTTAAACGCGACAGACTGTAAATCTGTTCCTTCGGGTTCCATGGTTCGAATCCATGCCTCTCCACCAGGATTGCCTCGTAGCCAAGTGGTAAGGCATCAGACTTTGACTCTGACATGCGCTAGTCCGAATCTAGCCGAGGCAGCCATCTTTTTGTTTTATGTATGGTTCGTTAGCTCAGTTGGTAGAGCATTTGACTTTTAATCAAAGGGTCTGGAGTTCGAATCTCCAACGAGCCACCATTTATGCTCGAGTGGCGAAATTGGTAGACGCACAGGACTTAAAATCCTGCGAGAATAAACCCTCGTGCCGGTTCAAGTCCGGCCTCGAGCACCATTGAATGTTAAAGATTATCATCAGTTTGGTAAGCTTTTTTTTTGCCTATTTATTTATTAAAATGTGGAAAAATTTGTGTGATATGTTTTAAATATTTATAGTTTATAATTTACTTTGACTAAATTATAATATATAATATTTGTATATTGGAGGATTAATATATGTCTAATATAGTTGAATATTTAATAATAGGTATTGTTCTTTTAATAATTTTACTTGCTATTATAAAAGCTAGTAAGAAAGATGCAAAACTTGATTTTAATAAACTTGTTGAGTATTTAGGTGGTAAGGATAATATCATTAAGACTGAAAGTGAACTTTCTAGGTTTAAGGTTACACTTAAAGATGTTAGTAAAGCTAATAAAGAAGGTATTCAAAAGTTAGGTGCTAAAGGTATTGTTGAAATTGATAATCAATTGAAGATAATTCTTGGACCTGATTCTAAAAATTTAAAGAAATATATAGATGAAATAAAATAATCCTAGTTCTTATGAATTAGGATTTTTAAGGAGGTTTTATGATTTATTTAGATTATAGTGCGACAACACCTGTTAATAGTGATGTTTTAAATACATTTGTAACTGTTACTAAAAATTTTATTGGCAATCCTAATTCTTTACATAAGTTAGGATTAGAAGCAAATAGATTAATTAATGCATCAACTTCTCATATTGCAAGTATTTTAGGAGTTCATGATGATGAGATAATTTATACAAGTGGGGCAACTGAAGCTAATAACAGTGCAATATATGGTGTGCTTAATGCTTATAAAGAAAGAGGAAAAGAGATAATTACAACTCATTTAGAGCATTCTAGCATAAATGAAAGTTTAAAGTATGCAGAGTCTATCGGATATAAGGTTATATATGTTAATTTAGATAAAGATGGATATGTTGATTTAGATGATTTAAAAAATAAAATAAATAATAATACATGTTTAGTTACTATTTCTAGTGTTAATAGTGAAACTGGTGTTCATCAGGATATAGAGTCTATTAGTAAAATAGTTAAAGAATATCCAAGATGTGTTTTTCATAGTGATATGACTCAAAGTATTGGAAAGGTAAGAGAAAATTTAAAATATGTTGATCTTGCATCTTTTTCTGCACAAAAATTTTATGGATTAAAAGGAATAGGGGTTCTTATAAAGAAAGAAAATGTATCTCTAACGCCTCTTATTAAGGGTGGCAAGTCAACTACACGTTTTAGAGCAGGAACTCCTTCAGCTGCACTTATTGCGTCTTGTTCAAAGGCTCTTACTGAATGCTATAAAGATTTTGATAAGAAATATGAACATGTTTTATCATTAAATAAATATTTAAGAGAAAAAATAGATGGTATTCCTGGGGTTTATATTAATAGTCCATCATCTGCAATACCTCATATATTAAATGTTAGTGTTATGAATATTAAACCTGAAACTATTCTTCATGCTCTTGAAGAGAAAGATATTTATATGTCAACTAGAACTGCATGTTCTCTTGGAGATTATTCAGAAGCAGTATATGCATTAACAGGTGACATGGAAAGAGCAAAACACTCTATTAGGATTAGTTTATCTTATTTAACTACAAAAGAAGAGATAGACGTATTTATATGCGAATTTAAACATATTATAAAAGACTTAAATTTAAATATTTAAGTCTTTATTTATATTTTCAAAAACTTTTCCTAAATCATCATGAATTACTATCTTACACATATTATCTTTTGGTGTTGCATCTCTATTAATAAGTACTACACTTTCTCCATTAAAATAATTTATAAATGCTGCAGCGGGATATACGGCAAGACTTGTTCCACATATTATAAGTAAATCAGCTTCTTCTATTTTTTTAATTGCTTTATAAACTATTTCATCATTAAGTGCTTCGCCATATAAAACAACATTTGGCTTTATAAGACCACCACATGTACATTTAGGTACTCCATCATAATTAAATACATATTCTGCATCATATTTTTTACCACATTTAGTACAGTAGTTTTCCATTATTGTTCCATGAATTTCATATACATTTTTAGTTCCAGCTTCTTTATCAAATCCATCTATGTTTTGTGTAACTACTGAAACATCTTTTCCACTATCTTGAAGCTTTTTTATAGTTTTATGTATTATGTTAGGACTATATTTTAATGAATTTAGATTTTTTTTATAAAATTTATAGAAATATTCTGTGTTGTTATAGAAAAATTCATGACTTAATATGCTTTCTGGTGGATATTTTTCTTTTTCATTATATAGTCCATCACTACTTCTAAAATCCTTTAATCCAGATAGAGTAGATACTCCAGCACCTGTAAAAAATACTATTTTATTTGCTTTATTTATAAGGCTTTCAAGCTTTTCTATTTCTTCATTCATCATCTAATCACCAACTACATTATACTACAAAAATTGACAAGCTTCTCACTTTATGATAGTATTTTATTACGGAAGATTTAAAACTTCCGAGAGGTGAATTATGAATAAACCACAATTTATTAGTAAAGTTCTAGCCTCAGTTGGTGGAGCATTACTAATATTATCTTTAATAATTGTTGGGGTTACAGATAAAGATAATTTTATTGAATATACTACATCTAATAGTAAAGTTCTTGCAAGTAGCATGAAGTATTCAGGTAAGAAGGAAGATAGTGCTATTAAAGAGATTAATTATACCGAAGATGAAAAGTATGAAATTGAAATTGCTGAAGCTGCGGTTGGAGATCAGTATAGTGGAGAGACTAAAGATGAAATTGCTGCTAAATTAAATAAGCATTTAGGTAATGATTTACTTGCTGGAAAAGGAGATTTAATTGCAACATATTCCATGAGTTTAGGAGTTGATCCTTATCTTGCTACTGCAGTTATGTTACATGAAAGTGGATGTCAAAATAAATGTAGTGGTCTTTCTAGAAAGTGTTACAATTTTGCTGGTCAAAAGGGTGGCAATAGCTGCATGGGTGGATATGTTGGATATCCAAGTGTTGATGATGGTATAAAGGGAGCTATTAATAATTTATATAAAAATTATTATTCAGTTGGTTTAAATAAAGTTGAAACAATTGCTCCTAAATATGCTGCAAGTGATGCATGGCCAAGTAGAATAAGATATTACATAAGTAAGTTAAAAAGTTAATAAATAAATTTTCAAAGCATATAATTTTTTAGGTGATAAACTTGAAAAAAATTATGCTTTTTTTTATTATTTTTTTGTTTCCAGCTATCGTAAGTGCTAAAGCTAAATCATCTATTGTTATTGATGTTAATTCTAAAAGAATCTTATATAAAAATAATATAGATGATAAACGTCTTATTGCATCAACTACTAAAATAATGACTTTTTTGGTTGCTGCCGATAAACTTCCACTTGATAAGGTAATTACTGTTGGCGATGAAGTTAATTCTGCATATGGCTCCAATACTTATATTGAAAAGGGTGAAGAAATAAGTGTTAAAGATCTTTTATATGGTTTGATGCTTAGAAGTGGAAATGATTGTGCTATTGTTCTTTCACATAATATAAAAGATTTTGTTCCTTCTATGAATTCATATGCTAAAAAGATTGGTATGAATAATACATCTTTCAAAAATCCTACAGGGCTTGATGATTATGATGATAAGAATTATTCAACTAGCTACGACATGGCACTTCTTTCAAGATATGCATATAAGAATAAATTTTATAGAAAGGTTATTAATACATACAAATATACGTTAGAGACAAATAAAAAAAGTTATATATGGTATAACAGAAATAAGCTTTTAAAAAATTATAAGTATTTAGTAGGAGGAAAAACAGGATTTACTCCAAAAGCTGGAAGAACACTTGTTTCTGTTGCATCTAAAAATAATTTGATTCTTACCATGGTTTCATTAAATGATCCTAATCATTATGAGAATCAAAAAAAGACTTATGAATACTTATTTAGTAAGTATAAGAATAAAAAATTAGTTAGTAAAGGATTTATTAGGATTCCTAGAAGTATTTTTAATGGTAAAGTCTATGTTAAAGAAGACTTTTATTATCCATTAACCAATGATGAAGAGAAAAGTATTAAATTAATATATAAAATTTATAGGTTAAAGCATTATAATGATAATAGTAAAGTAGGATATGTTGATGTTAAACTATATAACAAAACTATAAAAAAGATAAATATCTATATAAAAAAGAAAACACCTAATAGGCATTTTCTAATTTTTTCTAGATAATCTAAAGAAGTATATCATTGGTCTAGAATTAAATCTTACACTATATTTATCTGTTCCAATACCTCCTGATATATAAAATGGAACATCATGTACTGTATAATATTGTTTATAATATTTTTTTGCTCCATCTACTTTATATAAACAAGCATCTGGTACTAGACATATTTCTCCATTTAGACTTTTACCTGCAAGCATCATTGATGCTTTATAGTAAGCATTATCAGCATCATCTGGATTTTCAAGTATCATTATCTTAAAACCAGTATCGTTAAATTTATCAAGTATTTCACTAGATTTTTCTATATCATCAATTCCAACTAGTAGTATAGGACTTCCAGTATTATAGTATATTTCTCTTACATCATTATCTAATATACCAAATGAACTTTGTATAAGTATACTTTTTTCGTTATCATCTCTATATAGAGCAAACTTACCACTAACTGCTTCTATTTCATTAAGTTTTTTTATTAAGTATTCTTTTTTACTATTACTTATTTTTCCTTTTATTAGTCTTCCTGTATATATTAATAAGTTTGGTCTTCTTTCATTTATTATTTTTACAAGATTATCTAAATCTTTTCTATTGCCATCATAATTTAAGTCTGAAAAATAGACTATTTTATAAGAATCAAAGTTTTCTGGTATATCTTTAGATTCAACTCTTTTTTCTTTAACTATTATTGAATGTGTTGATATTCTAGTTATATAGAAATACATAAGCACGATAATAATTAGTAATACTGCAACTATTTTTATTGTTTTCTTTATAATTTTGTTTCTTTTTTTTCTTTCTTCTTCTCTGTTTATTTCTTCCTGTATATCTCTCATTTTTTCTTCTCTGCTAGTTATCATAACTATCACCTATGATAATTTTAGCATGAATTTATATATATTTAAATTATTTTAATACAATTGTATTTGTAAAGTGTAAAATTTTGTGTTATCATTTATGTATATAAAAAGAGGGAATTTTATGAAAAAAAGATTAACTAAAAGAGAAAAAGAGATTAATGAAGAGGTTAAGAGCTTATCATTTTCATATATTTTTCTTTATGTTGCTACTATAATTTTGTATGTATCTCTTAATTCTTTTACATTTTATGTATTTGATATGAAGTTTTCATATAATATTTTTATACTTCCATTTGTATTCTTTCTTATAGATGTAATTTTAAAGGAAGTTGGATATAAAGTTGGTATAAAGGCTATATTTGTTGGACTATTTATATTTATTCTGATGAATTATTTAATTGATACGATATTTGGACTTGACTTTAATCTTTATAAGTATTTGGGCGTTGCATTTACATTCTTTATTAGCAACTTCGTTAATTTATTAATTTACAATTTTATGCTTTATAATTTTAAGACACCACTTATGCTTGTTATACTTACACTTGTATTTTCATGTTTAATATATAATATGTTTTATTACATAGTAACACTTGAGCTTAATTTTTCAACATTTTTCTGGTCTAGCTACCTCGTAGTTGCTGGTATTGAAACATTACTTTCATGCATATGTGCAATTGTTCTTAATTTAGTTGAAAGAGGAGTAGATTAATACTTCTTTTTCTTTCTTTTAAGATCTTTTTATAGTATAATATAAAAAGAATGGATATGGTAGAATGTATTTAAAAGAAATAGTTGCGACTGGATTTAAGAGTTTTGCTGATAAAATAGATATAAAACTTGATGATAAGATAACTTGTATTGTTGGTCCTAATGGATCTGGCAAAAGTAATGTTGTTGATGCATGCAGATGGGTACTTGGTGAGCAGAGTGTTAAAAATCTTCGTGGAGATAATTCCATGAGTGATATTATTTTTTCTGGATCAAAAAGTAGAAATCCTCTTAATGTTGCAAGTGTTGAACTTGTATTTGATAATAGTGATAAATACATTAATTTAAATTATGGTGAAATATCAATAAAAAGAAAAGCTTACAGAAGTGGAGAAAATGAATATTTTTTAAATGGAGAAAGATGCAGGTTAAAGGATATTACTAATATTTTACTTGATACTGGTATCGGAAAATCTTCTTTTAATATTATTGGTCAGGGAGAAGTTGATAAAATTCTTTCTGGGTCATCTTTATCCACAAGAGAAATTGTTGAAGAGGCCGCTGGTGTTGTTAAGTATAAAAAACGTAAAGAAGAAGCGATTAGAAAACTTGAAAAGACTAATATCAATCTTGATAGAGTAGAAGATATTATAAGAGAGCTTGAAACAAGAGTTGAACCTTTAAAAGTTCAAAGTGAAAAAGCTTTAAAGTATAAAGATACTAAAGATGCACTAGAAAATATAGAGATTGCTCTTCTTGCATTTGATATATCACAGTGGAATCATGAAAAAGAGGCTTTAGAATCTAAAAAGAAAGAAAATGAAAATAATCTTGCAACATTTTCTGCAGAATCATCTTCAAGTGATGCTAATCTTACAAAACTTAATAATGAACTAGACAACTTAAATAATAAGAATGCATCTCTTAATAAAGAGCTTATTGATACAGTTAAAGAACTTTCAAGTATTAATAGTGAAAGACTTTTATTAGAAGAAAAGATAAAAAATAATGATCAGGAAAAGAATACAATTGATCTTAATAAAAGTTTAGTAGATGCGTCTTCATTAAATAGTAAGAAAGCTGCTCTTTCAAAAGAGATAGATGATGTTAATTCTATTATTAATTCATCATCAGAAAGTGTTATTAGCTTAAATAGAAAGAAAGATGAGATAAAGAAGAAAGAATCACAATTAAAAAACTCTTTCGCTCTAATTGAACAAAATATTATTACTATCAATAAGAAGATTGAAAGTTTAGAAGATGAGATTGAGAATTATGATTTTTTACCTCTTACTATTAGAAAAGTTTTAAATAACAATAATATTACTGGTATTATAAATATTTTTGGTAATTTAATAAGTACTGATAGTAAGTATGGAAAAGCTTTATCAGTTGCAATAGCATCATCTAAAAACTTTATAATTACTGATAATATGGAAAGTAGTAAGAAGGCTGTTGAATACTTAAAAAGAGAAAGACTTGGTAGAGCAACATTCTTTCCACTTGATACTATAAAAGAAAGACATATTGATTCTAATACATTAAATATTATAGATGGTGATTCTGACTTTTTAGGGACACTTGATGCACTTGTTTCTTATGATAAAAGATATGAAAGTATTGTTAAAAATCAGCTTGGTTTAATACTTATAAGTAATGATATAGACTCTTCCAATAGACTTTCAAAAAAGACTGGTAGAAGATATAGAGTTATTAGTTTAGATGGTGATGTTATAAATGCTGGAGGATCACTTACTGGTGGATCTTTAAAGAATAATAAATCTAGTATTACTTTAAAACAAGAGGTTTCTTTCTTAAAAGATAGTTTAGAAGAAAAGGAAAAGGAAAGAGAAAAAATAAAAAGTGATATAAGTGAGATTGACAGTGAATTATCATCCATTAACGAAGAGTATTTTGAATTAAAGAGCAAGGAGGATTCTTTAAGGGAAAAGCTTTCAAGAAAAAGAAGTGAACTTGAAGATATTGATAGTAAACTAAATAATTTAAATATTGTTATTAGTAGTTTAAAGAAAGCTAGCAATTCTTCATCAGATGAACTTGAAAAACTTCTTAATAAATATGATAGTGTTAATAATAGAAAAATCGATATTGAAAGTAATATTAATAAGAATTCTTTAGAAATAGAAGATATTAAAAGACAGATCGATGAAGAAGAAGGTAAGTATAAACTTAAAAATTCAAGTATTCATAATTTAGAAAGAGAAATTAATGATAGTACTATTAAGATTAACTCTCTTGATAATAAGCTAGATTCTTCTTTAAATAGATTAAATGAATATGGTATTACTTATGAAAAAGCACATAATGAATATCCTCTTACAATGGATAGAGATTTAGCATATAATAAGGTTTCATCATATAAGAGAGAATTAAAAGAAATCGGTATGGTTAATTTAGATGCTATTGCAGAGTATGAAGAAGTTAAAACACGTTATGATTTCTTATGTAAAGAAAAAGATGACCTTTTAGGTGCGATTAATACTCTTAATGAAATTATGAAAGAGATGGATGATGTTATATTAGAAGAATTTACTAAAACATATTATTCATTAAATTCAGAGTTTGATAAAGTATTTAAAGAGTTATTTGGTGGAGGTAGAGCAAGCCTTGAACTTGATAATAAGGAAGATATGTTAAATACTGGTATTAGTATAGTAGCATCTCCTCCTGGAAAGAAATTAAAGTCAATTAGTCTTTTATCAGGTGGTGAGAAAACTTTAACTGCAATTAGTTTACTTTTTGCAATTCTAAATATCAGACCAGTTCCTTTCTGCTTGTTTGATGAGGTTGAAGCTGCTCTTGATGAGGCAAATGTCGATACATTTGGTAAGTATCTAGAGCATTACAAGAATAAAACACAATTTTTAATAATTACCCATAAGAAGAAGACTATGGAATATGCTGATACTCTTTATGGAATTACTATGCAAGAGTCAGGTGTTTCTAAACTTGTAAGTGTTAAACTTAATGACAGGATAGAAACTTTGTAACTTTTATTGATTTTATGCTAGAAATATGTTATCATAATGGAGTCATGCAGGTGATCCGCTGAAATATTATATTATGATCACTCAAGAATATATTATAGAAAGGAATGATACTGATGAATTTAATTGACAAGATTAACAAAGAACAAATTAAATCTGATATTCCTGATTTTAGAGTAGGTGACACAGTAAGAGTTGACTACAAGATTAAAGAAGGTAACAAGGAAAGAATTCAGGCTTATGAGGGTTTAGTTGTTGCAAGACGTGGTGGAAGTGTTTCTGAAACATTTACAGTACGTAAGATGTCTTCTGGAGTTGGAGTTGAGAGATCTTTCCCAATTCATTCACCAAAGATAGCAGGTATTACAGTTGTACGTAAAGGTAAGGTAAGACGTGCTAAATTAACATTCTTAAGAGGAATGAATGGTCAATACAGAATTAAAGAAAGAGGACAAAAATAAGGACCATATGTCCTTATTTTTTTATGAATATTATGAAGAAATTTTGCAAAGAAATACTTCCATATATTTTAATTGTTCTAGTAGTAATACTTATAAAGACTTTTCTAGTCGCTCCTGTAAAGGTAAATGGTCTTTCAATGTATAAAACTCTTCATGATGGTGATATTATGCTTCTTAATAAGGTTGTATATAAAGTTAATCCTATTAAAAGAGGCGATATTGTTGTTGCATCTTGGAATAACGAGTATATAATTAAAAGGGTAATTGGTCTTCCAGGTGATAAAGTAGAATTTAAAGATAATACACTTTATGTAAATGATAAGAAGATAGACGAAAAGTATGTAAATGGAAAAACAGAAGATTTTGATATTAAAATGCTTGGTGCAAGCAAAGTACCAAAGGGATACTATTTAATACTTGGAGATAATAGAGAAGATTCTTATGATAGTAGAAAATTTGGATTTATGAGCAAGAAAGATATTCTTGGAAGATGCAAAGTAACTATATTTCCATTTAATAGAATTTCAGTTAAAGGCTAAAAAGCCTTTTTATATTTTTGCTTTTAATATATAATATTTTTAGGGTATGATATTTTATGAAGAAGAAAGTATTTATTTTATTTGTTTTAACAATTTTAATTTCTGCTTTATCGAGAAATTCTTTTTCTATTCCAAATTCAAATTATACTGAAAGCTTAGATGCTCTTACATATAATCCTGAAAGAGGTTTTTATAGGACTGATACTTTGATACTTCATGAAAGTGGTAATAAGCCTCTTAATATTAAGAGTAGTACAAGTAATCTTTTATGGCTTAGAGTTGATATAAGTGATTTTTCAGGAGCTCAAAGAGAAGATGGCAAGGATATAGAAATTACTAGTGATGCAATAAATGCATTATCTAAAACACTTGAAAATATCAAAAACAATAATAATAGTGTAATTATTAGATTTGTTTATGATAAATATGGTGATGGTATTAAGAGTGATGAAGGAAAGCTAGATGATAATGGAAAAAGATATGTTGAACCTAGTATAGAAATGATTAATAATCATATTAAATCTTTTAAAGATGTGTTTAGTAAGTACTCTAGGACTATTTATACTATTCAAGTAGGTTTCTTTGGTGATTATGGAGAAATGCATGGGACTAGTATGTGTACTTCTTCTAATTTTAATAGTGTTATTGATACTCTTTTAAAAAATACAGATTCAGATATTCCTATATCTGTTAGGACTCCTGGTCAGATACTTTCATATTACAACTTTGAAAATGGCACTAATATAAACATTTCAAATATTGATACTTTAAAGATAAATCCTAATATGTTATCATACAGACTTGGTATTTATGATGATGGTTATTTAGGAAGTAGTTCTGATTTAGGTACTTATAGAAATAGAGAAAAAGAAATTAGTTTTCTAGATAGTCAGAATACTCATACAACTTTTGGTGGAGAAGCTGTTATAAATTATGATAATAATGCAAAAATTGATAATTATAAGTATATTAATAAGTATAGTCTAATCTCTAATTTAGAGTTAGAGGCTTTAAGAACACATACTGATTATTTAAATTATGAATGGAATAATAAACTTCATGATGATTGGAAATCTTATAAATATAATGGTACAGATAATCTTTATAATAGTCTTGATAATTATTCATCTTATGATTATATTAATTCACATTTAGGATATAGATATGTTTTAAGAGATAGTGAAATAAAATCTAATAATGATACCATTAATATAAATGCTTCTATTGAAAATACAGGATTTTCTAATATTAAGAAAGCAAAAGATGTTAAATTACTTGTTGTTAATTCAAATTCTGATATAGTGATATTGAAAGATACTGATATTGACTTTAAATCACTCTATGCTAAAAAGACAGGATCACTAAACTTTAATATAGATGTTCCAAATAATTTTGATGATGGAAATTACAGAGTTTATATGCAAGTTGCAAGTGGCAAAATAGATAATGGTGATATTTATCTTCCCGTTAAGTTTGCAAACAATGATATTTGGAATGATAATATAAAGGCAAATTATATAGGTAGTTTTAATTATACTAGAATTAAAGAAGATAGTAAGGATGATAATAATAAAGAAGGTAAGAGTAATACTAATGTTAATAATGATACTACTAATAAAGAAATAGATAATAATGCTATTACAAATAGAAATAATAACAATAATAACAATAATAACAATAATAACAATAATAATGCTAATGTTAATAGCAATAACAAATCTAATAGTAAAAGTGAACAGGTTACTGAAAATTCAGTAATTAATAATACACTTCCTACAAAAGATGATTTTATAGAAGACAATGATTTAGATGCAGCAGAATATAAAAATGAAGAAGATAATATATATGATAGATATGGAGATTCAAAAATATTTACTCATTTCTTTATAATAGTATTTACACTATTAGGAGCTTTAATATGTATTTCAATAATAAATGATTTAATACATTAATTAATTTGGAGGGTTAGGTATGAATATTGATAAAATAATAGATGATAGTGATAATTATAAAATTATAAATATAGGTAAAGATAAGTTTATTATAAATAAGAGGAACAAGCTATTATATGGAATAAATGGTAAAGATGTTTTTTATGTTCGAAAGTGTAATGATGATAGTTTAATAATTATTTCTTATGATGAAGATAAAGATATGAGCTATTTTGATCATATAGAGTTTACAAAAGATAAAGCTAAGAAAATAGAAAGTCTTGAATTTAATGATAGACCATCATCTTATATGAATAAACCTTTAAAGTATGATACTAATTTAAATTTAAATGATAATTTATATGTTTTAAATAGTGTTACTAATAGGAAATATGATAAGGTTCTTTATAATTCTAAAGTCAGAAGAGAAGTTAATGTTGACAGAATAGATGAATGTTGCGACTACAATATAGGAAACAACAATAAAAATTTATATTGTGAAATAGATTTAGATGATTCTCATATTATATATTTTATTTTGAATACTGATACTATGAAAACATCATTTGTTACTTCAAGTTTTTCTAATGACTATATAGTTCTTTCTCAAGATGCTTTTATAAATAATGATATAGATGATAATTTAATTGACGCTTCCAATATTGTTAGTATAGAAGATGGAGAAAAACTGGACGATAATAAAAAATATGATTATAAATTTTATGCTGCATTAAGTTATTTTGAAATTCTTTTTAAAAATAGTAGTGACGAAAGATCAAAAAAAATATATAATGGAATAGGTAAGGTTTACCAGAAAGAGGATTAGTAGGTATGAATAATTTAAGAGCTTATATTGATTTAGATAATGGATATGAAAATGATTCAAGATTTGTTGTTTCAAAAAAAATTAATGGTGATTCACTTTTTTTAGCAGATTTAAAAAATTCTGCAATTAAAATATTTGATAATGTAAATGATGTTGAACTAATACGTAGATCAGGTGATAACAAATTCGTTGTTGCAAGAAAAGATTATGAGAAGGGTAAAGGTATATTTGAGGGTATTGAGCTTTCAGGAAGAGGCTTTACAACTAGCTATTCTTATTCTTATGATTTAGACAACAGAAGAATGCCAAAGGATCTTATTGTTGGTAATTCATCTACTTATTTATTAAAAGGTAGTGATAGCGATACTATATTTAATTCAGATTTATCTGTTAAAATATCTGCAGATAGATTTGAAAAGAAAACTATTGATGTTGATGGACAAAAGGTTGAAATAATAAAAGGCACTGATTATGTAAAGAAAGGTAATATAACTGATACAGTTAATTTTTATATTAATCCAATAACATTTGAATCTAAAGGATTTTATTCAAGAATACAGGGTTTAAATGATCCACTTGATGAATCACATAATGGATATATTCCTATGTATCAAGATGAGGATTTAATAGATGATAAGGAATATAATGCATTAACTAGTAAAGGAGCAAAGATAGTATACAGATTTAAGAAAACTTATAATGATAAGATAACTATGAAGATAATGGAAATATATACTGCAGAAAAAGAAAAAGCATATGATGCAGAAAATGAAGCTGATAAGGTTTTAACAAAGAAATTTAAGGAAGTTTAATGATATATTTTATATCTGATACACATTTCTATCATGAAAATGTTATTAAATATTCAAAAAGACCTTTTAATAGTATAGAAGATATGAATAATTATATTGTTAAAAAGTGGAATGAGGTAGTTTCTCCTAATGATACAGTTTATCATTTAGGAGACTTTTCTTTAGGTAGTGATAATGAAAACAAAGAAATATTTAATAGATTAAATGGAAATATAATTTTAGTAAGAGGTAATCATGATGAAAAATCTGCTAAATATTATGAAAATATAGGTTTTATAGTACTTACTCATGCTCCTATTGTAATAGATAAATATAAAATTGTCCTTTCTCACAAACCAGTCCCTGATGGTAAAATACCAATAGATTATATAAATATACATGGTCATATTCATAATAAAAAATTAAATGATGAATATGATTCTAGGTTTTATAGTGGTGATAAGCATATAAATGTTTCAGTAGATGTAACAAACTATAAACCAGTTAGTTTAGATGAAATAAAGTGTAAAGTAAAAGACTAATTTAATTATTAGTCTTTTTTACTTTCTTCATCTAATGGTTTAAAAAATTCTCTTACATCAACATTTAATACTTTAGCGAAAGTCCAAAGCGTTCCAAGACTAAATGTTTGGTAAAAACTTTTACTTTCTATATTCATGATAAAACCTGGACTATAATTACATTTTTCTGCAAATTGTGTTTGAGTTAAATTTTTACTTTTTCTTAATCTTTTTAAATTCTTTGAAACTAAATAGTAAATGTAATTCTCATCATTTTTATTGTTCATATTAATCACATCATTTCTATTTACATTTTCTCACTAGTTTAACGAAAAATATTTCAGTCATTAGATGAGATTTTATGATATACTATTTGTATATGATAGTCGTTAATTAGAATGGAGTGTATGAATATGAATGATAGAGATGAAAAAATAAAGAAAACATTAAAAAGATCTATTGCAGTATTTAGTATACTTTCTTTATTTAATTTTATAGGTATTGCTAACAGTAGTTATGGATTATTTAGCAAGAGTGTAGATAGTAAGAATAGTATATATATAAAGACATATCAATATAATTCATGTTCAAAGAAAATATGTAATTTTGATTCTATCGGAACAGAACAGCTTTTTGTTGCTTCAAATACTGGCTTTTATCAGTTAGAACTTTGGGGTGGACAAGGATATGATGCTATATACGGTGGTGCAGTTAGTAATCATGGCAATGGTGCATACACTAGTGCAAAAATTAAGTTAAATAAAAACACAATATTATATGTTTATGTAGGTGTAGCAGAGATTGGAGGAGCTAAATTTAATTCTTTATCTGATGAGGCAGTTGGTGGAGCTTCAACAGATGTAAGACTTACTAATGGAAATTGGGACGACTTCAATAGTTTAAAAAGTAGAATAATGGTTGCAGCGGGAGGTGGTGCTGGAGCATATAATGCTGCCAAATGTGGAAATATAAGACCACATGCTGGTGGATTAATCGGATATACGTCAAATTCAATATCAAATTATAATAATAAACAAGGAGGCGGTGCAACACAGACATCTGGTGGAGCAGGAGGATATGCAGGATATATAACAGGCTCTAACGGAAAATTTGGTATACCTGGTGTTCAAGATGGTGGTGCTGCATCTGGTGGAAATGGATATTTTGGTGGCGGAGGTGCAGGTCATTATGGTAATGGTTGGTTGGAGTCTGGAGGAGGTTCTTCCTTCATCTCTGGCCATAATGGATGTGTAGCAATAACAGAGGATAGTACTGAATCAAATATAAAACAAAGAACAGATTCAAATGGAAAAACATGTACAGATGGCACAACAGATATAACATGTTCATATCATTATAGTGGATATAAGTTTACAGATACAGTAATGATAGATGGAGCAGGATATAACTGGACAACTGTAAAAGGCGATTATGTAGGACAGCCTCAACCAGATGGAACAATTACAACAGGACATTCAGGTAATGGATATGCAAGAATAACATATTTAGGAAAGTAGATAAATTAAATTTTATCTATTTTTTTATAAAAAGTGCAAATTTTTTAAATTTTTTTCGTATATATATAATAGGATGGTGAAAAGTAATGAATGAATTAGTGAAAGAAAAAAAGATAGAAAATATGATATATGAAGTAAGAGGAAAAAGGGTAATGTTAGATTCTGATTTAGCAAAACTATATGAATGTAAGAATGGAACAAAAGAAATAAATCAAGCAGTTAAAAATAATCTTGATAAGTTTCCTGAAAGATATTGTTTTAGATTATCAGAAAAAGAGTTTAAGGATTTGTGGTCAAAATTTTTGACCGCAAATTCAAACATAAGTCTTAGAAAAAGAAGAAACTATCCTGTTGCTTTTACAGAGCAAGGAGTTTATATGCTCGCAACAATTTTAAAAAGTAAAGTTGCATCATCAACTACAATTGCAATAATGGATGCATTTGTTGTAATGAAAAAATATATATCAAATAGTTTAGTAGAACAAAAGTATATAAATAGTCTTGTATTAGAAGATCATGAGTCCATAAAATTTTTACAAGAATCATTTAATGAAATGAATAAGAAAGAAAAAGTTGATACATTATTCTTTGAAGGTCAAATATATGATGCTTATAGTTTACTAATAGATATATTAAATAGTGCAAATAAAGAAATAATTATTATAGATAATTACATAGATAAAAATATATTAGATGTACTTTCTAAAACTAATAAGAAAGTAATATTGTATACAAACAGTTATAATAATAAAGATTATTATAAGTATAAGAGAGAATATGGTAATGTAGAATTAGTAATTACAAATATATTTCATGATAGATTTATAATAATAGATAAAAAAATACTTTATCACTCAGGAGCTAGTTTTAAAGATTTAGGAGTTAAATGTTTTGCAATAAGTAAAATAGAAGATAAAGAGATACTTGATAATTTAATTAAGCATATAAATACGATAAATTAAAAAATTTTAAAAACTATGAAATTTGCACTTTCTTTCATAGTTTTTGCATTTTTGCACGTAAAAATTGCAAAACTGCTAGAGAAAACTGCATTTCTGATCGTGAAAACTGCATTTTACCTTTTTGCAT
>ONSL01000058.1 GCA_900320505.1 uncultured Eubacteriales bacterium | reverse complement strand
TGATAAAAGACCAGCATATCAAGAAATGATGAGAGATGTTAAAGATAAGAAAATAAATGTTATAGTTGCTTTTAAACTAGATAGATTAACAAGAAGTGTCTACGATATTGAAAAACTTATGAGATTTGTTAATGAAAATGATTGTGATATTGATTGTATGGCTGATGAATCAAATACAACTACTTCAAATGGTAGAATGGTTATGAGAATAATGACTAGTGTATCCCAAAACGAAATAGAAAAATGTTCAGAAAGAACAAAGTTTGGAATGGTCGGAGCAATAAAGGCTGGACATATTCCAAATCAACCACCATTAGGTTTTAAAAGAGAAAATAAAAAGTTAATACCGGATCCGTTAACAAAAGATATTATAGTTAGAATTTACGATTTATATTTAGAGGGGAAAAGTTATCAATCAATCGCAAACATATATAACGAAGAAAAGGTATTAGGAAAGACAAATTGGCGAGATTCTACTATAAACCATATTATGACTAATGAACTATATAAAGGCGATTATATACACGGAAAAAGGACAAAAAAGCCTATGTATTATGAAAATGTTGTTGAACCTATAGTTAGTAAACAAAAATGGGAAGATTGCCAATATCAAAAACAAAGAAATGCAAGGCATTATGAAAGAACAGCCACTTATCTTTTTACTAATAAACTAAAATGTGCTAAATGTGGTAGATTTCTAGGTGGTTGTGCTACTACTAAAAAGAATGGTAATAAATACTATTACTATAAGTGTGAACATTGTAAAACTTATTTTAGTGAAATAGATATTGAAGAACAATTAAAATGGTTTTTAATAGAATTAAACAAACAAGATGAATTAATTAATGACTACTATGCACCATTTATTAAATCTAAATTAGATAATAAACAAATTGATTATGATAAAGAAATAAAAGATTTAGATAAACAATTAGATAGAATTAAAACTGCTTATATTAAAGGTATTTTAAAAATTGAAGACTTTGAAAATGAAATTAATCAAATTGAATTTAATAAAAATGAATTAAATAAAAAATGGCAAGAACAAAAACAATATGAAAATTTAAATTTTACAGTTGATGATTTATTAATAATTCAAGATAAACAACAAATAGATGAATTTATGAATCCATATTTATTCTTTATAAATATAAATAAATGGCTAGAAACACCTAGAGATAAAAAACAAAAGTTATTTGCAAAATATATCGATTTTATCACAATAGATAAAGTTGATAAAGAAATAAATATAACTGGTGGTAATTTTAGAGAATCATTCCTAGCTGATATGAGAACAAATCATAAAGAATATGGAATACCTTATAACTTTAATTTATTTGAAGATGATTATGGTTATCCACTTAAAATGAATTGGGAAATGAGAACAAAAGAACAAGCAGAAAAGTACTTTAAAAAGTTAAGCAAAACACTTGGGGAAGATTATAAGTTAAATTATTATGTTGGCGAAACTGATGATGATTTAAATGCTATATCATTTGAAAGTTATTGTGAAATAGAAAAAATAATAAGAGTAATTGCAATAGATCCTAAAGATAGATATAAAAAAGGGAATTTAAGACTTGGAGTAATAACAATAGATTTATCTAATGTAATTGCACCTAATGGTAAACAAGTTTATAAAGAATACTTTGATAAAGTTAAAGAGGTATTAAAAGATAATGAGTTATGCAATATTTAGAAGTGAATCGATAAATACACTTAAAGATTTAGGAGAAATTGGCGCTCATAATAAACGAGATAAAAAGTCTTATAAATCTAATCCTGATATAGATATGTCTAGGTCTAAAAATAATATAGAAATTGTTCCACTTAATGAAAGATATTCCAAAGGTTATTATGAACTAGTTAAAGAATATAAAAAGGAATATGAAGAAAAACAAAAAACAACAAGAGAAGATCGAAGAAAGCCATTTGATAAAATGTTAGATGATTCAAATAGTGTTGTTGCTGATGAATTAATGTTTACTAGTGATAATGAGTTCTTTAAAAATATGAGTAAAAAAGATATTAAAAAATGGGCTGATACTTGTATGGAATTTGTTTATAATGATTTAGGTTATACCAAAGAACAAGTTTTGCATAGTGTAGTTCATATGGATGAAAAAACACCTCATATGCATTGTGTTGTTGTTCCTTTAATAAAAAAGTTTGATAAAAGAACTAATACTGAAAAATATACTATTTCTAAAAAGCATTATATGAAGTCTGGAGAATATATTAGTGAACTTCAAGATAAATATTGGAAAAGAATGAATGATAATGGCTTTAAACTAGAAAGAGGTATTAAAAATAGTGATAATGAACATATCTCTATTAAAGAATTTAAAAAACTAACAAGAAAACTAGATACTCGTATGGAAAAACAAAATCATTTGATAACTAGAGATTATGAAATACTAGAAGAAAAATTAAAAACTTCTAAACCAACTCTTACCGGTAAAGAAGTTAAAATTGATAAAGAAACTTATGATACACTTAAAGACTTTATGAATACCTCAAAAAGAGTAATTAAAGATATGCCTAATAATCAAGCATTATTTGAAGAATTAAATGATTATACTAATCATTATAGAGAAATGGAACAAAAGAATAAACATTTAGAAGTAGAAATAAGAAGATTAGAAGATAAAAATGATGAATTAAGAGATGAAAATAGAAGACTTCATAACTTCTTAAATGTAATGCTACAAACTATTAAAAAGTTCTTTAGAAAACTATTACATATTGGAAGTGAAAAAGATAAAGATAATGTAGTTGAAGAAATAACCTCTTATCATGGATTAGGCTATTATAATGATAGAGATTTACACGATATAGCAGATGATACACCTAGAGAAGAAGAAATAAATAATTATATCTATGAACAAAATTATGGAATTGATAAAGATTATGATGATAAAGATATAGACATATAAAAAGACAAGCATTCGCTTGTCAGTAATATCTATTTCCAATAGATAAAACACACTTCTCTATTGGCAGAGCCAATAGGTGTGCAAAGGGAAATCCCTTTTGAAACCCTAAAACATAATTAAGCAAGAACACCTCGTTCAAGCAAAATTATGTTTTTTTTTGAATTGCAATAAATTGCAATTATTTATTTTCAAAAATTCGTAATGAAAATAAATTTATAAAAATCTATCGCCACTTACAAAATTACTTTTTAATTTCATAACGTGCCACGATTTTTATTAGAAATTCAATAATATTATACAATATATTCAAAAAATATGTTATAATATTATTTAATTAAGGGAGGTTACTATGGTAAATTTAGAGCATAAATTAACAGTTGATGATTTAATTGTTGAATATATGATGTATAAAGTTAATAATGGATATGATCCAAAATTTACTACATCAGAATTTATAAGTTTTTTATATTTTTTTGAAGAAAAAATGAAAGTCGAAGATGCATTATACGATAATGATGTTTTATTTAAAAGATTCTTTGAAAGAAAAATAGAACATGATTGGTCAACAACAAATTGGAGTACGAATGAAAAGCATCCTTCTCCACATATGAATATGGAATATAGTGAAAAAGATAATGATTATATTATTACAGCAAATTATAGATTAAGCGGATATGATAAAAGTGTTATTAATACATATTTTATGGATAATGGTTGTAGTAAATTTGACGATTATAAGGGAACTGCTTGGAAAATTAGAAATATTATAGGAGATTTCTTATCAGATCAACCAAAGAGAATAATCGATGAAACAACTGAAATTAACGAAAAAGAATTGTTAGTTGGAAAATATATATCTGCAGAAATTATTGCTCAAATATGGCAAAGTTATATTAATGCACAAATAGAACTAAAAGCATGGCCTATACAATGTAAAGATATTAATAAATATCTATTTGAAATTGACTTGCAAAAAATTATTGGAACAAAACCGATAAAAAAAGAGTTGCTTGAATTATATAGTGCTCTTTCAAGAAGAATTGCGATATTATATCATTCTGATAAAAATTTAAAAGTTAGTTCAAATATGGGTAGTTATTTGGCTAGAGCAAATTATGAACTATTAATACAAGGATACGAAAAAACGATGAGTATTGCTTTCGGACGTTATCAAAAATCATTAGAATTTGATTTATCTTCTTCAACTTTTAAAGAAAGCCATGAAATTGATGGTGTATATGACTGGTATGATGACCCAGATATTAAAACCACAACTACATCTATTGAAAATGATAATGTTAAAAAATTAGTAAGAAATATTGAAAAAAATATAACAAAAAAATAATTTTGTAGTATAATTTAATTAGTTAGTAAATTATTACTACCTATTAATGTTTGTAAGAAAAGTTATTCGACTTCTTCTTCACAGGCACCATTAAGTAATTTAAGGATTAAATTTCAAGTAGTGTTGGTGAATAAAAATTAGCATTGCTACAATTTAATTGATTTTATAGATGAGAATGTAAGAAATTGCATTCTCATTTTG
>ONSL01000036.1 GCA_900320505.1 uncultured Eubacteriales bacterium | reverse complement strand
TCCCCTTATATCCGCATAGAAACATCTATATATTATACTATAAACAGACTTAATTCCGAAATATAATTTAAAACGAACTTTCAAATAAAAATTATCAAATAATAAAAAATAGTATTAAAATAGTTGCTTTTTTAATATTTATAATATAAAATTAAAGTGTAAAGTGTAATTGCTTTATGTTAATGAGGAGGATACATATATGAAGATTACATCTGTAAAAGTTCGTAAGATCGAAAAAGAAGGATCGCGTATGAAGGGAATTGCATCTGTTGTACTTGATGATCAATTCGCTGTTAAGGACATACGTATCATCGAAGGAGAGAATGGGTTATTTATAGCTATGCCTAGTCGTAAATATCCAAATGGAGAATATCGTGATGTTGCTCATCCAATTAATAGTGAGACACGTTCTATGTTCGAAAAGGCTATTTTAGACGAGTATAATAATACTCCAGATGAAGCTTCTGATTCTGAAAATACTGAAGAAGAATAGTAGTTAATAAAAGTACTTTAATTAGTACTTTTTTTGTGCCTTCGTTCATATATTTTATTGGAGGTTATTTATATGAATACAGAAAATAGTCATGGTCATAGTATTACTATTGTTGAGAGAAAGGCTTTTGTAACTAATGGTGTTAAGAAGATAGAAAATTTTGATGAGAAGGAGTTTTTACTTGATACTGTTATGGGATTTCTTTTAGTTAAAGGGGAAGGGCTAGAGCTTGTTAAACTTGATACTAATTCTGGTAATGTTTCTATTAAAGGTCTTATTAATTCTATTAGTTATTTAGATGATAATTCATCTTCCAATACTTCATTTATAGGTAAGCTTTTTAGATAATGAGTGTAAGTATTCAAATTATTAGTATTGTTTTTAGTTTTATATATGGAATTATTTCTTTTTACTTTTTTCATTTATTTAAGAAACTGTTTTTGAATAAATATTTTATTATTAGATTTATTTCTTCTTTTATTTATGTTTTTATTTTTTCTATTATTTATTTTGCTTTAATGTATTATATAAATTATTTTACTTTTAATCTTTATTTTTTACTTTTCTTTTTACTTGGTTTCTTCTCTTTACAATATAAAGTGTAAAATTGTTATATATATATTGAACTTTTATATTTTTTATTGTATTTTTAGGTTAGATGAGAAGGTGTAAATGTGGCTAGAGATAAAAAGAAAACTAGACTTCATCTTAAGTTTAGTGCTTTTTCGGTTATTCTTACAGTTATTAGTATAGCAATTATAGGTGCTACTTTTTATACTACCTTAAATTATTGGTTTCAAATATATAATAAACATAAAGAGCTTGCTGAACTTGATAATAAGTATAAAAAGTTAAAGAAAAAGGGTGCTGCTTTAAAGGTTGATGTTAATAAGATGCAAGATTCTGATTATATAGCTCGTTATGCTAGAGAAAAATATTTATATAGTAAAGATGGGGAATTTATTTTAAATATTAAGTAAATTCCTTTTGTATGTTATAATAGATTTGTTTGGAGTGGTTATGTGCAAAGTTTAGATAAACTTTTTAAATTTAATAAGGGTGATATTATTGTTGTTGGAGCTTCATCTGGACCAGATTCTATGGCTCTTCTTTCTATGCTGCTTGAAATTAGAAGTAAATATGATCTTAAGATTATATGCTGTCATGTTAATCATAATGTTAGAGCGCAAAGTGTAGAAGAAGAAAAGTATATGAGAGAGTTTGCTAAAGATCATGATTTAATTTTTGAGACTATGAAGATTGAGAAGTATAGCGATGATAATTTTGAAAATGAGGCTAGAAATATAAGATATCATTATTTTGACGATATTGTTCATAAGTATAATGCTAATTATTTAATGACTGCTCATCATGGTGATGATTTAATTGAAACTATTCTTATGCGTATTGTTAGAGGATCTAATTTAAATGGTTATTCTGGTTTTAAAAAGGTTGTTCCTATGGGAGACTATTCTATTGTAAGACCACTTATTTATTATACTAAAGCTGAACTTATAGATTATGATAATAAACATAATATTAAGTTCTTTATAGATAGTAGTAATAATAATTTATCTTATACCAGAAATAGATATAGAAAAAAAGTTCTTCCATTCCTAAAAGAGGAAGATAAGAACGTTCATCTTAAGTTTTTAAAGTTTAGTGAGACTATTGGTGATGCTAATAACTTTGTTATTAAGGAACGTGATAAGGCTTTAAAGAATGTATATAAAGATGATTATATTTTAATTGATAAGTTTAAAAATGTTGATCCTTTTATTCAGAAAGAAATACTTTATTTTCTAATGGAAAAATATTATAGAGATGATCTTGTTTTAATCAATGACAGACATATAAATTTAATTCTTTCTTTGATTAATAGTCGTAAAAGTAATGGTAGAGTAAATCTTCCTAATGAGATTATTGGTGTTAAAAGTTATAATAAGTTTAAGTTAGAGGCACAAGTTGGTGGTATTACAGAGTATGAGATTGAAATGTCAGAGTATGCTAAACTTCCAAATTCACATACTATTGTTAGAGTAGATGAAGAAAGTGGTAATAGCAACAACGTATGCAGACTTAATAGTAATGAGATTGCACTTCCAATAATTGTTAGAACAAGAAAACTTGGTGATAAGATTAAATTAAAGGGTACTGGAGGTACTAAAAAGATTAAGGATATATTTATAAACGAAAAGGTTGATGTTGATGATAGAGATCTTTGGCCTATTGTTTGTGATAGTTTAGGAAATGTTCTTTGGATACCAGGTCTTAAAAAAAGTAAATTTGATAAGAAATGTAATGAAAAGTATGATATAATACTTAAATATAACTAATGGAGGGAATGTATGAATAAAAATAACATAGATAAAAAGGTTTTAAGAAGGGGACTTCTTCCTTACTTATTCTTAATTCTTATTATGCTTTTTGTAGTATACCTTGTTGGTTCTTTAAATACTACTATTAATGTTCTTACTTATAATGAGTTTATGAATGATCTTGAAGATAATAAGGTTAAAGAAATTGAAGTTACTCCTAGGGAGAGGGCTTCTATTTATGAGGTTAGAGGTAAACTCAAGAATTATAGTAGTGATGAAGAGTTCTTTACTCGTATTCCTATGAGTGATTCTGTTATGAAAAAGATTGTAACTGCAAGTGATAAGAATAATTTTGAATTTGTAACTGTGGCTGATCCAGAGTCTAGTTCTATTTTAAATATTTTAGCAGAAGTTGTACCACTTGTTCTTATACTTGGAATTGGTTATTACTTTATTAGCAAGCAGATGGTTGGTAAAGGAAGCTCTATTGATTTTGGAAAGAGCCGTGCACATTTATCTACTGATAAGGATAAAGTAACATTTAAGGATGTTGCTGGACTTGAAGAAGAAAAAGAGGAAGTAAGAGAAATAATTGATTTCTTAAAGAATCCTAAAAAATTTGAAAAGTTAGGTGCTAGAATACCAAAAGGAGTTCTTTTAATGGGTCCTCCTGGAACAGGTAAAACTTTACTTGCTAAAGCTGTTGCAGGTGAAGCTAATGTTCCATTCTATTTTATAAGCGGATCTGAGTTTGTTGAACTTTTTGTTGGTGTTGGTGCATCACGTGTTAGAGATATGTTTGCTCAAGCTAAAAGAAATGCTCCTTGTCTTATATTCATAGATGAGATTGATGCTGTTGGTCGTCAAAGAGGTACTGGCCTTGGTGGTGGACATGATGAAAGAGAACAAACTCTTAACCAATTACTTACTGAAATGGATGGTTTTGGTCCAAATGAAGGTATTATAATTATTGCTGCTACGAATAGGCCTGATGTTCTAGATCCTGCTCTTTTAAGACCAGGTAGATTTGATAGACAAGTTACTGTTAGTCTTCCAGATGTTCAAGAAAGGGAAGCTATATTAAAGGTTCATGCTAAAAATAAAAAGCTTGCTTCTTCTGTTACACTTGAAAATCTTGCTAAAAGAACTCCAGGATTTAGTGGAGCTGATCTTGAGAACTTACTTAATGAAGCTGCTCTTCTTGCTGTTCGTCGTAATAAGAATGTAATTACTATGAGCGAGATTGATGAAGCAACTGATAGAGTCCTTATGGGACCTGCTAAAGTTACTCGTCGTTATAGTGAAAAGGATAGACGTCTTGTTTCATTCCATGAGGCTGGACATGCAGTTATTGGTCTTAAACTTGAAAATGCAAATGATGTTGAAAAGGTTACTATTATTCCTCGTGGTCAAGCTGGAGGATATAATATGATGGTTCCTTCTGAAGAAAAGTTATGCAGTACTAAGAATGATTTACTTGAAGAAATTACTGGTTTACTTGGTGGACGTGTTGCTGAAGAAGTTGTGTTTGGTGAAATTACAACAGGAGCTGAAAATGACTTTGAGAAAGCTACAAAGATTGTACGTGCTATGGTTACTGAATATGGTATGAGTGATTTAGGTCCAATACAATTTGAACAACATGAAGGCTCTACTTTCCTTGGGAGGGATTATAATAAGACTCGTAATTTCTCTGAAGGTGTTGCTGGAGAAATCGATGCAGAGATGCGTAAGATAATGGATAGCTGCTATAAAAATGCTAAAAAGATTATTAAAGAGAATCGTGATTTACTCGATTTAATTGCTAATACTTTACTTGAATATGAAACTCTTACTAAAGAACAAATTGATTATTTGGTTAAGAATGGTCATATGCCAGATGAAGATGAAAATAATCTTGAATCTATGAGTCTTACTAATTTAAGAAAGATTGCTAAAGATAAAAATATTAAAAATTATAGTAAGATGAATAAAGCTCAAATTATTGATGAGCTTGATAAGTTAAATGGAAAATAGTTTAGTCTATTTTCTTTTTTTAGTTGATTTAATTATTTAAAAATGTTAAACTATCATTAATTTTTGGAGGAGTATTATGAAAAAAGAAAGTATTAAGAAGCTTGAAGAAAAGGGAAAAGGTTTTATGGATGAATTTAAGGCATTTGCTTTAAAGGGTAATGTTATGGATATGGCAATAGGTGTTATTATTGGTTCTGCTTTTTCATCTGTTGTTACAGCACTTACTAAAGATATTATTAATCCTTTAATTAATGGTATTGGTGGTGCAGAAGTTGGTGGAAGTATTAAAATATATGGTGGTCAAAGTATTTTAATAGGAGATTTTATTACTTCTGTTATTAATTTCTTTTTAATGGCTTTTGTACTTTTTATACTTTTAAAGTTTTTTAATAAGCTTGCTAGTATTGGTAAAAAGAAAGAAGAGGAGAAGAAAGAAAAGACTAAGAGTGATGAGGTTTTACTTTTAGAAGAGATTAGAGATCTTTTAAAAGATAAGAAGAGTAGTTGATACTTTTCTTTTTTTTCTGTATAATATGTGTTGTTTTTGAGGTTTATTATGGAATGGTATATAGGTAATGTAAAAATTAAAAATCAAATAGGTTTAGCGCCTATGGCTGGTGTATCTAATCCATCTTATATGAAGATTTGTGAAGAGATGGGGGCAGGTTTTGCTATTTCTGAACTTATTAGTAGTGAAGCAATTGTAAGAGGTAATAAGAAGACTTTTGATATGTTAAATGGTTTTGATACTTTATCTTTTCCAGTTGGTATTCAACTTTTTGGTTCTAATCCTGATACTATTAGTAACGCTGCAAAAATTATTTATGATAAATTTAAACCTTCTTTTATTGATATTAATATGGGATGTCCAGTTCCTAAAGTTGCTGTTAGAGCAGGATCTGGATCTGCTCTTTTAAAGAATCCAGATAAGGTTTATGAGATTGTTAGCAGAACTGTTTCTTCTGTTTCTTGTCCTGTTACTGTTAAGATAAGAAGTGGCTGGGATAAAGAACATATTAATGCAGTTGATATTGCAAAGGTATGTGAAAGGGCTGGTGCTTCTTTAATAACTATTCACGCTAGGACTAGAAGTCAAGGTTATAGTGGTAAGGCAGACTGGGATATAATAAAAGCTGTTAAAAAGTGTGTTAATATTCCAGTATGTGGTAATGGTGATGTCAGAAGTCCAGAGGATGCTAAAAAGATGCTTTCTTATACATCATGTGATGCTGTTATGATAGGTAGAGCCTTACTTGGTAATCCTTGGCTTATTAGAAATTGTATATCTTATTTAGAAGGTAAGAGTTACATTATTCCTTCAAATGTTGATAAAATAGAGATGGCAAAAAAACATTTAGATTATCTTTTAAAGTTTAAAAGTGAGAAGGAAGCTACTTTAGAGATTAGAAGTCATATAGCTTGGTATCTTAAAGGTATGCCTAAATCACTTGATGTTAAAAATAAAATTTTTCAAACTACCAATTATCGTGATATACTAAATATATTAAATGAATATGAGGAGGAGTTTAAATGAGAAATAGCTATTTTGTTGAAAGAATTGCTGCCTATCTAATAGATATATTTATAGTTACTATGATTGCTAGTTTGATTGCTATACCTTTTACAAATACAAAGAATTATGAGAAGTTAAGTGATGAAGCTAGCAAGATTACTGAAAATTATCAAAAAGGTAATATTGATACTAAAACTTATATGAATCAATATTTAGATATTAATTATGATATTTCTAAAGCTAGTGGTGTTAGTACAATACTTTCTATTATAGTTTATGTTTTATATTTTATTGTATTTCAGTTTTATAATAATGGTCAGACTTTAGGTAAAAAATTTATGAAGATTAAGATTGTTTCTATGGGAAATGATCTCACTATGGATAATATGCTTTTTAGATCTTTATTCAATAATAGTATTTTAAGTAATATTCTTGTTAGTGTATTTATATTAATTGGTAAAAATGCTTATATATATGGATTTAGTATAGTTACTTTTTTACAGTTCTGCTATGTTATGATATGTGCACTTATGATATCCTTTAGGAAAGATAGCAGAAGTTTAAGTGATTTTATTGGAAATACAAAAGTTGTTAGTTTAAGGAGTGATAAATAATGAGAGAATTAAGTGAACAAGAAAAGGTTAGACGTGAGAAGTTAGAAGAGATTAGTAAGGTATGTAATCCTTATCCAGATAGTTTTAAGAGAACTCATACTCTTAGGGAAGCAAGCAGTCTTCCTGATGGAACAAAAGATGTTTCTATTGCTGGTAGAATAGTTTTTGTTAGAAAGATGGGTAAACTTTCTTTTGCAAGAATTAGAGATTTAGAAGGATCTATGCAAATTGAACTTCGTATTGATGAGCTTGGAGAAGAAGATTATTCTTTCTTTAAGAAACTTATTGATGTTGGAGATTTTATTGGTGTTACGGGTGAAGTTTTTACAACTCAAACTGGTGAAAAGACTATTAGAACAAGTTCGTTCAAGTTTTTAGGTAAAGCACTTCGTGCTCTTCCTGAAAAGTTCCATGGCCTTACTGATATTGAGACTAAATATCGTGAAAGATATGTTGATTTAATAATGAATGAAGATTCTAGAAGGGTATTTTTAGGTAGATCTAAATTTTATCATTTCTTAAGAGAATTTTTAGATAGTCATGGATTTTTAGAGGTTGAAACTCCAATTATTCAAACTGCTGTCAGTGGTGCTGCTGCTAAACCTTTCTTTACTCATCATAATGCATTAAATATTGATTGCAATTTAAGAATTGCTCCAGAAGTTTATTTAAAGGAGTGTATTGCAGCTGGATATGATAGAGTATATGAGGTTGCTAAATGCTTTAGAAATGAAGGCATGGATCCACAACACTTACAAGAGTTTACTCAAGTTGAGTGGTATGCTGCATACTGGAATTTTGAAGATAATATTAAGTTTTATAAAGAATTTATGAGAGAAGCTGTTAAGTATTTAACTGGTTCTACTAAAGTTACTTTTGAAGGACATGAAATTGATTTTGGTAAAGAAGAATGGCCAAGAATTGATTATGTTAAAAAGTTAACTGAAATTTTAGGATTTGATTTCTTGTCTATAACTGATGTTAATGAATTAAAGAATAGAATAGTTGAGAAAGGTTTATTTACTCTTAATGATATGACTGATTATCATAGTATTAGTCAGGTTATAGATTTTGTATATAAAAAGACCATTAGAGCAAATATTATTGAGCCTACTATTATTTATAACTATCCTGCAGTTTTAAAACCACTTGCAAGACGTAATGATAATAATCATGAAGTTGTTGATGTATTCCAAGTTGTTATATGTGAATCTGAAATGTGTAATGCTTATTCAGAACTTGTTGATCCAAGTATTCAAAGAGAAAACTTTGAAAATCAGTTGAAAGCTAAAGCACAAGGCGATGATGAGACTATGGACCTTGATGAAGATTTTCTTCTTGCTATGGAGCAAGGTATGCCACCAATTAGTGGACTTGGATTTGGAATTGATAGATTAATGATGCTTATTTATGATGCTGCTTCTGTAAGAGATGTTGTACTATTCCCACTTATGCGTCCAAATCATGTACAAGTAAGAAATGAAAATACAGATAATTCTTTATCATTTAGTTTGCTTAAGAAGACAGATTTTTCTAAGGTACAGATAGAGCCATTATTTAAAGACTATGTTAATTTTGATCAGTTTAGTGCATGTGATTTTAGAGCGGTTAAAGTTAAGGATTGCAAGAATGTTCCAAAGAGTAAGAAGCTTCTAGAGTTTACTTTAGATGATGGAACAGGTGTTGATAGAACTATTTTAAGTGGTATTAATGCTTACTATAAACCAGAAGAGTTAATTGGTAAGACTTTAATTGCTATTACTAATTTACCTCCTCGTAAGATGATGGGTATTGATTCTTGTGGTATGCTTCTTTCTGCTGTTCATGATGAGGATGGAGAAGAACATTTACATTTACTTATTGTTGATAACGATATTCCTGCAGGTGCTAAACTTTATTAAGATAAAACTTATTCACAGAAATTTGTGGATAAGTTTTTTATATAAAAAGATTATTAACTTTTTCTGTTAATAATTTTTATTTTTTAGTATATTTCCGTTATTATCTCTTTCTACAAAAAAATCATTTATTGGAACATCAAGTACTCTTGATATTCTATATAAAACTGCAATACTAAATGATTGTTGTACTTTTGATGATTCTATATTACTAATTAAAGATGAGCTTAAGTCACATTCTTCTGCAAGTTTTTCTTGTGTTAGTTTTCCATAGCAGCTGTACTTGCTATTATTATGCATTCTAAAATATTTTATGTTTTTGCTTACTACATCATATATGTATCTATCATCATCTGTATTAAAATGCATAATATCACTTCCTATATATATTTTCTCACTTATAGTTTAAATTTTTTATATTCGAATAATAGAAAAATAACCATATATAATAGTAAAAAGTTCTATCATAAATAGGTGGATTTAAGGCTCTTATTATGAAAAAATAAAGCTATAAAAGATAGTTATATTTATATAAGTAATTCTATCATGGTTAACCTATAGTTAACTTAATATTGTGGAAAAAGATTGGTGTTTGTGGGTGCTATTATGAATAATGATAAGAATACAATTAATATACTAAAAACTTCTATTGCAGTTTTTAGTTTGCTTTCTATTTTTAACTTTATTGGTATAGCTAATAGCAGCTATGGACTATATAACAAGACTGCTGATAGTAAAAATTTTTTTATATTAAAGACAACAACAAAAAAATATTGTAAAAGTGAAAGTTGTGATTTTGATTATACGGGCGATGAACAAATGTTTGTAGCACCAAAAACAGGAACATATAAATTAGAAACATGGGGAGCACAAGGTGGGAGTATTACACAATCTTTGATATCAAATTATGGATATTTAAAAGATAACTATTCAGAAGATTTGCCAGGTGGTTACGGAGGATATTCCACTGGAACATCGAAACTTAATTATAATTCAAAAATATATATTAATGTCGGAGGTGCTGGAACATCAAGTGCTACTGGTCAAGTTGATTCTACTTATAATGGTGGTGGCACTGGCGGAGGTGGTATATGTGGAGATAGAAGAATTGGTTCAAGTGGTGGTGGCTCAACTCACATTGCTACTAAATCTGGTTTACTATCAACACTTGAAAATTATAAATCTTCAATTTTATCGGTATCCGGTGGCGGTGGAGGTGCTTATGCACAATTATATCATCCATCTGGAGCACAAACATATGGACCAGGCGGTAACGCTGGAGGATACCTTGGAACAAGTCCAAATATAATCTATGCCATATCTTTTTGTGGTAGTGCTCCAAGTGGTGGTACTCAATCAGTTGGCGGTACAAACTACTCTTTCTATCAATGTGGATTATTTGATTCTGAAGAAGATAATTCAAAATTTGGGTCAGGCTCTTATGCGAAATCAGATGGTGCATGTATTTCAGGTTCCGGTGGAGGCGGCGGTTATTTTGGTGGTGGAGCTGGAGGCTATACAGGTGGAGGCGGTGGATCCGGCTACATAAGCAACACCTCTCTAACTGATAAACACATGGCTTGTTACAATTGTGAAACATCAAATGAAGAATCAACTAAAACTATATCTGTTACTTGTGCATCTGAAACACCAACTACAGATTGTGCTAAAATAGGAAATGGTTATG
>ONSL01000027.1 GCA_900320505.1 uncultured Eubacteriales bacterium | reverse complement strand
ATAAGTCCAACAAACAAGGAATTCCCTTGTTTGTTACTAATAATTAACTCAAACATTGCATTTAACCCTTCAATGTTGCATTTACATTTTCATTTGAGCAAATTTAATAATTTTTCTATAAAATATAATTTAAATAAAAAAACTTTCCTTTTTTAGGAAAGGTTTTATCCGGGATCATTTGTAAATTCGCACCACCCGAAGCGGAACATTTCATAAACTGGGATCATTTATACCCCGCACCACCCAAAGCGGAAACATTTAATATTATGCAAAACCTCTTGCTTAATATATGTTTAGTATGTCATAAGTTATATATAAATGTAAATACTATCTTTCTATTGTTTCACAAAGTTTTATCTTACATCCATTTGTGAATTTAACATAGTCTTCTCCTATTTCTTCGACGATATATGTTTTATATTCGCTTACTTTGTGAGAAAGATCATAAAGGCTATCTCCTTCATGTACTAATTTAGTCTTACCTTTTACTTTTCCAAATATATTTTTACAATCTATATCTAGGTGTGCAACATAATTATTCTTTTCACTGTCATCAATATAATCAAGATACATATATGCTCTTGGGTATCTTTTTGTTCTTATCATTTTACTTCTACCTCTATCTTAACTCTTAACTTATTTATCTTTCGTTTTCATAGTTTGTAATTATTACTTCTTCTACTTCTTTACGACTTGATTTTTTTGCACCTATATTTCTAGGAGCTTTTACTTTATGAAAATAATAATCTTTATATAGTTCTTTTACTAACTTTGTATTATAGTTTGATATCATTACATAGCAGCCTCTTTTATCAAGCTCTTTAAATACCTTTGCAAGTCTTTTTTGCTCTTCTTTTCCAAATCCGTTTTCTGTGTAACTATTAAATGTTGATGTATCAGAATCATATGGTGGATCAAAATATACAAAGTCTCCTTTTTTTGCATCTTTTACTGCTTCTTCAAAATCAGTACTTAATAGTTTTATATCATTGCTATTTAAAAAATAATAAATCATTCCTAAATTAATACCATCATATGTATTTAATTTTTTCTTTTTGCCATATGGAACATTAAATTCATTTTTACTATTAACTCTATAAAGTCCATTAAAGCATGCTTTATTTAAGTATATTGTTCTTGCTGCTCTTTTATAATCTTTAATCTTATTAAATTTCTTTTTGTCTTTATCAAATGCTCTTATCTCGTAATAATATTCTTCACTGTTATTTGCTTCATGTTTATCAAGCTCTTTTACCATACTTGAAAATTTATTTTCATCTTTAATGCAAGAGTAAACATTCATAAGTTCTTTGTTATAGTCATTAATTACAGCATGTTTTGGTGAAAGTTCAAAAAGAAGTGCTCCACCTCCAACAAACGGTTCATAGTAAGTATTATATTCATCTGGAGAAAGTTTTTTTAAATCCTCTATTATACTTCTTTTTCCTCCAGCCCATTTTACGAATGGTTTTCCTTTAAGCATATTAATCACTCCAATCAAAGTATAACACAATTATAATTTTTAATAAACATTAAAAAAAATAACATAGTATAACTATGCTATTTTTGTAAGTACCCAATCGTATGTTGCTGTATCATAAGGTGTTCCACAGTAAGAACATATACCTGAAGAATTTGCATCTATACTTGCTCCACATCCTGGACACTTTCTAACTGCTCCTTCTTCCTTTGCATTTTTCTTTTTAGTAAATGTTAATATATGACTCTTTTCAACTCTTGTATCATTATTGCCTGATACCATATTATGAGTATTTGTATCTATTATATAATCTAAGTATCTACTTATTAGTTCAACATCTATTATATATGAATCATCATTTTCATTAATACTAATTATACTGGTTGATTTAACATTAGGCTCTCCATACATCTGTTTTTCATTCTTACTTGAAAGATCATCTACATAACTTTTATATTTGTTATATATATCTTCTGATATTTTATGTTTTACTCTATCCATATTTCCAGTCATAATTGCTGTTAAGAGCATAACATAAGTGTTATCAACTTTTGATATAAATCCGCTTTCACTAAAACTGCTATCTTTCTTTATTAAATCATCTATGCTCATCTTTGTCCCTTGCTTTCTTTCTTTGATAGTACAAATTTCTTAGAAATATTTGTAATAATAGATCCACAATATTCGCATTTCTGTGATGCAGCATCAGTTAGTTTCGCACCGCAATTTGGACATACGTCTATTTTGCTATCCTTATTACATACAAATTTCATTTCATAATGCTGATAGATTTTCTTCTTATCTGATCCTTTTTCAAGTTTACCGTCTTTTGTTATGTAATCATAGAATCCAATTATAAATTCCATTGTTACTGTTATTTCATTATTTTCATCTGTTATGTTTGTTACCATTGCATCTTGCATGTTGAAATCGTTCATTTCATTTACTTCTCCAGCTGCCTTTAATGTTTCAAGCTGCATTTCATATTGATTGTATAATTCATCTGTTAAGCTATTTCTTAACGTATCATAATCAAACTTCGTCCATGCATTTTGAACTCTAATAAAGTCATTATATCTTGCATCAACAAATGCTTTTTTATTGTAGTCTGGTAATATTTTCTTTATGTTTTCTTCACTCATTTCAAGACTATGGTCAAGTTTTAGATCTATGCTTGCTGGCATCTTTGAAGATGATTGCTTTTGCATTAAATATATGAATACAGTCATAATAATTATAATCATAATTATTGCTATGTAATCATCTTCTTTTGAACTTGATGAATGATTGCTTGAGCTTGAAGATGATGAGTAATCGTCATCCCAATCATAGCTACTTGAGTCGCTACTCCATGAACTACTAGATGATCCCCAGTCAGACGAAGAACTTCCGAAGTTAGATGATCCGCCATAATCTGAATCAAATCCTGAATCTGCAATTACTGGCCTTGCTATTAATAGTGAGAATACTGCTACTAATGCAAGTATAAATATTTTTATTTTCTTTTTCATATTAGTCTAATTTATTGCCACATTTATTGCAGAAAGTACTATCACTTGTTACTTTATTACCACATTTAGGACAGTATTTAAATCCTTCTTCTACGCCTGAACTTCCATTTGCATTACTATTTGCATTTGCATTAAATGCATTATTCATTACTGCGGTATTCATACCACTTGATGCCATATTCATCATTCCAACTCCCATAAATCCATTGGCAGCTCCATTTGCATTTCCTGCTGCTGTTTCCATAACATCAAGTACTCTACCTTGTTGCATTCTGGAGTTAGAGTTATGCTCGTATTCATCAATTTTCTTGTTAGATTCATCATCAAGTGTTACAGATTCTATTACAAATCCTGTAATTTCAATTCCTCTTTTTCTTATTGGTTCATCGAATACTTTTTTGTCCATTTCTTCTTTTATTTCATCAGTCTGACTAGGTAGTTCAAGTACTGGAACTTTGTGCTCACTATTTCCAAGTTCATTTAATACGTTTTGGAAAGTTCCTAGAACTTCACTTCTCATTTGTTCATTTAAAGTTTCTTTTGTAACTATATCTGCAACTCCTGCATATTGTCTCATGAATGTTGCTGGATCAGTAATCTTATATGTATATTTACCAAAGCATTTAACTTGTACTCTTAGTGGTGTAATACCTCCTGTCATCTCATTTGGTATTGCATGAGAATAATCCTCATATGGAACAGGAGCGGCTGTTCCAAATTTATTATCTATTATTTCCTTTCCATTTATATAAAATACTGCTTGCTCTTTTGCTGCTATTCCATTATATGTAAATCTTTGCCACATATCCTTGAATACTGCACCAAATTGTCCTGCAAAAAATGATGGTGATGATGATGCATCAAATGTATAAATTCCTTCTTCTGCAGTTGCATCTAAAATCTTTCCTGAATCAAATATTACTGCAATTTGTCCAGGTGAAACCATTATTGCACTATCCTTTGATATTATTCCATTTTCTCCTGTTTTCTTTACCATTAGTGTATTCATATCCATGTCTTCACATGTTATAAAATCTTTCCACTGACTATGTAATTCACTTTCTGCTGCTTTAACAGCTGCTCTAATTAATCCCATAAAAACTTCTCCTTCTTTCTACAGTCATTTTATCATATATTAGAATAATTTCATATTATTTTTAAGTTTCTTTACACTTTATCCTTGCCATAAGCTTTCTTTTTTAGAAAGTACAAATTTATTTGACACTCTTGAAATTGTACTTCCACAGTATTTGCATTTCTGCGATGATGATTTATTTAGTTTTGCGCCACAGTTTGGGCAAACATCTATCTTATCTTTCTTATTACATACAAATGTCATCTTATAGTGCTGCATTATTCTTTCTTTATTTGTGCCTCTTATTACTTTTCCATCTTTTTCAATATAATCATAGAAGAATATTATAAATTCCATTGTTACTGTTATCTTATTATTTTCTTCGTTAATATCTGTTATCATTGCATCATCTAATGTAAAGTTATCCATTTTATTTACTTCATCTGCTACTTTTAATGTTTCAAGCTGCATCTCATACTGATTATAAAGTTCATCTGTTAGCATACTTCTTAATGCACTGTAATCAAAGTTAGTCCATGCATTTTGTATTTTTACAAAGTCATTAAATCTGTCATTAATAAATTTTTCTTTATTGTAATTTGGAAGTATTTTTTTTATTTCTTTCTCATCTTTTTCTTTAGTATGATCTAGAGTATCATTTCTAGATGATTTTAATGGCTTCTTAAGCACTCTAATCCTTATATAGTAGTATGTCAGAATTATTGATGTTGGAATAACATACAAAAGGATTGCAATCATAAGTGCTTCTTTATCAACATCAAAGTCAAAATCTGAACTGGATGAAGAGTCCCAATCCGATTCACTATAACTAGATCCTCCAAAGTCAGATCCTCCACCATAATCTGTATTAAATCCTGAATCTGCTACTACATTTTGAATTGTTAATATACTTATTAAAGTAATTAATATTAGTAATATTTTAAATTTATTTTTCTTTAAATCTTTCATAAACTACTCTTTTTTTTCATTTTATCATACATCAAATATTCTAAGTATATTAAGTTTTATTCTTTACATATTATATAGTTAAGTAAAGTAAAATTATCAAAAGTTTTCCTTTTAAAAAATTCATTTTCGTGATATAATAAGCGCAAAGCGAGTGGTGATAATGGGTAAATTAGAAGATGTTAAAGGAATAGGTCCAAAAAGTTTAGCACTATTAAACAAGATGGGAATATATACAATAGATGATTTAGTTACCCACTATCCTTTTAGATACGTTTATCTTGAAAGAACTGATCTTACTAAAGCAGAAAATGACGATCATGTAATTATAGATGGTAAAGTTGAAAGTACTCCAATTCTTATGAGATTTAAAGCTGGTCTTAATAAGATGAATTTTAGACTTGTTACAGCATACGGTGTTGTTGGTGTTTCAATATTTAATAGAGCTTTTATGAAGAAAGAGTTAGAAGTTGGAATAACAGTTACTGTAATTGGTAAACTTGATAAAGTTAAAAATGTAATTACTGCAAGTGAAATAAAGTTTGAGTCTTTAAAAGATAAAGTTAAGATAGAACCTGTTTATCATTTAACTAATGGTATTTCAAATAAGAACATTAATACTTTTATAAATATGGCTCTTTTAGAGTTTGGTAAAGAAATTACTGATTATATACCTAAAAAATACCAAGAAAAATATAATTTTCAAACAAAGAGAATGGCTCTTAATATTGTAAATAATCCTCCTGATAAAGAAAAGCTTGATGAAAGTATTAAAAGACTTAAGTATGAAGAGTTATTTGTATTTATGTTTAAGATTAATTACTTAAAGAATTTAAAGAAAAATAGTAATGTTGGAATAGAAAAGAAAATTGATAGAGATAAAGTTGATAAGTTTATAAATGGTCTTAAATTTGAACTTACTGGTGATCAGAAGAAAGCTGTTAACGATATATTAAAAGACATGGAAAGTTCTTATAGAATGAATAGACTTTTACAGGGAGATGTTGGTAGTGGTAAAACTATTGTAAGTTTTATTGCAATGTATGCTAACTATCTTGCTGGATATCAAAGTGCTTTAATGGCTCCTACAGAAATACTTGCTGTTCAGCATTACAACAACTTAAGAGAAATATTAGGAGAAGGTTTCCCAGTTGCGCTTTTAACAGGAAGTACTACTAAAAAAGAAAAGGATGAAATTTATAAAGGACTTATGGATGGAAGTATCAATATGGTTGTTGGTACACATGCTTTGATTCAAGATGATGTTAAGTATAATAATCTAGGTTTAGTTATTACTGATGAACAACATAGATTTGGTGTTAATCAAAGAGGTAATCTTCAAAATAAGGGTATTAAGCCTGATATTCTTTATATGAGTGCTACTCCTATTCCTAGAACATATGCTCTTGCAATATATGGAGATATGGATACATCTATAATAAAAGAAAAACCAAAAGGCAGAAAAAAGATTAAAACATATGTTAAAAAGAAAAGTGAAATTAAAGATGTTCTTACTTTGATGCTTGAAGAGTTAAAGAAAAAGCATCAGATATATGTAATTGCACCACTTATTGATGGAGCGGATGATGCATCTTCTGTTACTGATTTAAAAGATAAGATGGAACTTGCTTTTGGAAAGTATTTCAATATTGATATTATTCATGGCAAGATGGCAGGACGTGCTAAAGACTTAATAATGAGAGAGTTTGAACAGAATAAAATTCAAATTCTAATATCAACTACTGTTATTGAGGTTGGTGTTGATGTTCCTAATGCTACTACTATGGTTATCTTTGATGCTGATAAGTTTGGTCTTTCCACCCTTCACCAGTTAAGAGGAAGAGTTGGTAGAGGTGAAGATGAATCAAAGTGCATTTTGGTAAGTGATTCTGATACTAAACGTCTTTCAATTATGGAAAAAGAAGATGATGGTTTTAAAATTAGTGAAGAAGACTTTAAAAT
The DNA here is from genome assembly GCA_900320505.1 of uncultured Eubacteriales bacterium. Taxonomy (GTDB): domain Bacteria; phylum Bacillota_I; class Bacilli_A; order RF39; family UBA660; genus UBA2730. The sequence continues at coordinate 5,887 of ONSL01000027.1, read as the reverse complement.
GAGAGGTCATGGAGATTTATTTGGTACTAAGCAAAGTGGTGATATGGAATTTAAGCTTGCTAATTTGAAAAATGATTATGATCTTTTGATAGAAGCTAAAAAGGATACTGATGAATATTTAAGTGATTCAACTTTTGATCCTTTAAAATTAAAACTTTTAAGTACACTTAACAGTAATAGTTAACGTAAAGTAAAAATTATTTATAAAAATATATATATTTTAAATTGACTTTTCTTCTAATTTTTTGTACTATTAAAGTGCATGATGATAAGTCATGCTGAATCCTCTCATTATTTAATTTGTGAGAGTTATTCAACCGAACCCCCTGAAGGAGCATACGATAAGTGTGCTCCGCTTTTATTAATATTGTTAATCTTAAGGTGATTTTATGGATATAAAAAAGTTTATTAAATTAATTGTTATATTCTGTATCTTTTATTTTATAAGATATATTGAATATATTCCAATTTACTTATTTAATATGGATGCACATAATCTTTCAGAAGTAGAAAAGACTTTCTTAAGTTTATTTGCAAATTTATGTTTACTTTTAATTCTTCTTACAATATATAAAAAAGATATTGTTAAGTATTACAATAAACTTAAGGGAAAGCATTTATATACATTTGATGCATCATTAAAGTATTATCTTTTAGGAATATTCTTAATGGTTGTTACAAATCTTGCAGTTACTCTTATATTTAATGCTGATGGTTCTGCAAATGAAAAGATGGTTGAATCTATGATTGATTCGAGTCCAATACTTATGCTTATTAATGCTGGGCTTGTTGCTCCCATTACTGAAGAGTTAGTATTTAGAAAAGCATTTATGGATTCATTTCCAGATAAAGACTTATTTGTTATATCATCTGCTTTAATATTTGGTTTAATGCATGTTGTAACATCTGCAACTAGTATTGGAACATTTATGTATTTTATACCTTATTCAATGCTTGGACTTTCATTTGCACTTATGGATAAGGAGCAAAATAATGTTCTTCCTTCAATATTCTTCCATATGATGCATAATTCAGTACTTGTAATACTTGTTATGGCAATTTAAAAAATCTACTATTTATTAGTAGATTTTTTTATATAAGTAATTTACTTCTTTCTTCTTATTTCCTATATCTTCTATTTCAGTGTAAACTTTTTTATAAAGTTTATTTTTTTTATGCTTTAAATAACTATTATAAAGTCTTTCATCATCTGATACTATTATATAATCAAAGTTATATTTCTTTAGAAATGATTCTATATCAAGATCACTATAGGAAAGCATGTAATACTCTTTATATATATCTTCTTTCTTGTTGTTCTTCTTAAGATATGCTTCTGCTCTTGGATCTATGTATACTTTTAAACCATTAAACTCTGCATATGCACCATTATAATAGTTTGTATATATTTTAAATTTTTTATTTTCTTTTTTCTCTTCTTTTACTAAATAAGAGACTATTTTTTTACTTGACACATTTCCTACTGTTTTATTCGAATAACTTACTATAAATGATGCTAGTATTATTGTGATAAGTATTATAAGTGATATTATATAGTTCTTTTTAAACTTATCTGTTATTTTAAATTCTTCATCTTCTGCAAAGTATGGACTTATGTAATCTGCCAGTGGAAATACTCCTGCTATTGCAAAGTATGAAAATGATTTTAAATTTAATAGTGACATAAATATTGTTCCAATAAGTAAGAAGAAGTATCTTATCTCTATATTTTTGTTTTTAGATAGAAAATATATAAATAGTATTATAAATATAGATATATATACCGTAAATCCCGATATACTTGTAATATCAGGTGGCATCATTTCTATTATTGATTTATTTATGTATTCATCACCAAATGATCTAAATATATATGTAATCATTTCTATTTTATATGGATTTATTAATCCTGCTAGAAGCATTGCAATACTTGATAGTATTAAAGGAAATTTTTCATGTTTTTCTGACGTAATATCTAGTATATTAAATTTAAATGTATTAATAAAATATGGAAGCATGAAGACAAATAGAAGTAGAAAACTTGATGCATGAATGTTTATTGTAACAAATGAAAGAAGCGGTAAGAATATAAGTACTTTCTTATCTTTTTCTCTCATATATTTTTCAAGTATTATAAATTCAAGCAGGAATATTATGTAATCAAATATTTGTGGTCTTGTTCTTATAAATAATGTACTTAATAGAATACCCATTATTATTGAAATTAGTGATGATGCGCTTCTTTTTTTTGATATTATATAGCATAGTTTATATGATAAATATAATATTAGGATATACATAAGATATATAAATAGTATCATTCCTAGTTTTCCAAAATATCTATATATAAAATAGAATATTACTGCAGATACCCACTGCTGAATTATAAATGAAAATGAATTATGAATTGTAAATAGAAGTTCATGAGGAAATCCGTGCTCTATTATATATTTTCCAGTTGGATATAGAAAGTAAAAGTCATTATCTAAATCACATCTATTAGGAAGGCATGCAATTAATGGTATTGCAAATAAAAGAAGATATATATATTTAGGTTGTTTTTTTACAAATATATTCTTGATGTTTCTAATTATTTTTTTCATTTTTCTCCTCCAGATACTCTTTTTCTGCATTAACATTCCATATATCTTCTCTACTTGCCTTACCTAAAATACAATCTTTGCATCTAATTCCAGTTAACATAGAATGATCCATATTGTTATATCTATGCTGTCCATTCCTTCCTATTAGATATAAGTTGTCTATTTTATCTAGGAATGTTTTTAATTTATCAAATTCCTTATATGAATCAAAGTATGCAGGATATGCCTTTTCTACTCTTTCTATGTGAGAAGATATTACGTCTTTCTTGTTATCAATTATATTCATCTTAATAAGTTCATCTATTCCAAAGTTAATTATATCTTTATCTTTCATATTCCAGAAAGAATCTCCTTTACTTGCAAAGTATTCAAGTCCTACTGATACTGTTTTCTTTATATCTTTAACCAGATATGGAGACCAATTGTTAAATATTTGTATTCTTCCCATTTTTATATCTTTATCTTGTACATATATCCATGTATCTGGTGTTATATTATTAAATGTTTTAGTTCCATCTGTTTTTAAATTTATATTATCAAGTACTAGTCCTATTGTTATAAAGTCTCTATAAGGAAGATTGTTTGCAATAGATAGTATTTTTTTATTTTTTATATGCATCATATTTATTAAATCTTTTATAGAAAGTGTACTTACAAATATATCCGCATCTATTTTATAAGTCTTTCCACCCTTTACGTAGCTTATGCTCTTAACTTTATTTTCCTTTAGTTCAATACTTTCTACTTCTGCATCTTTTATTATATCTGCTCCCATTTCTTTTACTTTTTCTTCCATTAAATTCCACATTTGTCCTGGACCATATTTTGGATAGTAAAAATATTCTATTAGACTCGTTTCTTTATTTTTTTCTTTTATATGAAATTTAGTTGATAACATATTCTTCAATATTTTTCTAATTGAAAGTCCTTTAACTCTTTGACGTCCCCAGTCTGCTGATATTTTGTCTGGGTATCTTCCCCATACTTTTGCTGTGTAGTCTTTAAAAAACATTTCATATAATCTTTTTCCAAATCTATTTATATAAAAATCTTCTAGATTATCTTCTCTTCTTTTAAATATAGAACTTTTTATATAGCTGAGGCATGATTTAACACTTTCTTTAAATCCAATAGCTTTTAGTGTATCCATATTAAGTGAAACAGGATAATCTATTAGATGCTTATTAAAATATATTCTTGATAATCTTCTTCTAATTAAAAATACATTATCTTCTTTTTCAGGATCTAACCCGCCACGCTCTAGTCTTGCATCTCTTTTTAATACTTTATCATCGTATGCTTTTTTTCCTTGTACTTTAAGAAGCTCCTTCCATATAACATTTACTTCCTTACTCTTTGTAAAAAATCTATGGCCCCCTAAATCCATACAATTACCCTTATATTTAATTGTTTTACTTATTCCACCAACACTCTTATTCTTTTCTATTATTGTTATCTTGCAGTCCTTATTTTCTTTTAACATGGTGTATGAAAATGTAAGTCCAGCAGGTCCTGCCCCCATTACTACAATTTCTTTCATACTACCTCACTTAATGCTACTAATAAGGGAATTATAGGTATTTAAATCATTTTGATTTGTAAATATTATTTGACCATTTCTTACTGTCCATGAAGATGATGATGATAAAAAGTTTAATGTACTTTCATATGCTCCTAATAAGTTATTTACATTATTGTTAGCATTTTCTAGGTATTTCTTACTACTTTTTAGTTCCTTTTTCATATTATCTCCAAGCATTAACTCTCTATATAGTTTAACGTAGTATTTAGATACTTTCTTATTCTCAATATAGCTCATTATCTTTTTATCTTCACTTAATTCAAGCAGTGCATTCATACTTTTATCAAAATTATCTCTATATGTTGTTAAGTATACCTTACTATTTGTAAATGCTTTTCCATCTTTTTGATAGTTATCTGCTGATAATATTGATTTTAAATTTTCATCTTTTAAAAGGTCATTTAAGTTCTTTAGATTTGTGCTATAATCGGTTAAATACTCTTTAATGGCCTTTTCTACTTTTGCATAAGAAAATTTTGTCTTAATCTTAGTATTAAAGTTATCTTTTTCTAAATCTTTTTTAGTTAATACTTCAAATTCATCATCTAATACTCTTTCTTCATATTTGTTATAAAATAAAAGAAATGATATTAAAACAAATATAACTACTAATATTATTCTCTTTATATTTTTTTTCATATTATATCCTCTTATCTCTATATATTTTACTATATATATAAAAAAAAATAAATAGTTAATCAAATATCATAAGATATACAATCAACTATTTATATTTTATTAATTTGTATCAACCCATTCATAACTAAATAATTCCATTGCATTAACTGGGTTTGTACCTTCACTATCACAATATATTGTTTTATCTGCATAATTGCTTCCATCTGAATTTAGTGATATTCTAAATGTAACATATCCACCATATGCATCTGGGTTTACAGTATAGTTAGTACCATAGTTTAAAACACCCTTTTGATATGCAATCCATAAGTATTTTCCACCTGTTCCTGGAATATAAAATCTGTTGTCGGATGGTGTTGTTGGACTAACATCACCAGTTTGAGAACCTTCGCCTGGGATATTATCAAATCTAAACCATCCTCTTTTTATTGATTCATTAAAATATGTTCCTGCTGTCCAATCTGCATATATTGTTGTTGGTACTGTCGTTCTCTTTTTGCACTTTTGGGTTTGAACTGTGACTGTATCTTTTCCTGTTGCTGTTAAATCGACGTCTTTTTCTGGCATTGTAAATGTATATGTTGTACTACTAGAATTATATGTTCCGCTCCATCCATTAAATTTAAATGTGTGTACATTACGTCTTCTTATATTTCCTTCTGAATTTGAAGTTTGTCCAGTCCAAGCATCATTATAACTTCCTTGAACTGATGCACTTATCGTTACTTTTGTACCAGCTTTATATTTGCCTGTTCCACTTACTGATGATATGTATGATCCTCTATTTAAAGTAACATTATAATATTCGCTTTTCCAGTTCGCAGTATAGTTTCTTTCACCAATAGATTTTTTAGGAATCTTTAAATCTTTTTGTGGAGTATTTCCATTTGATCCAGTCCATCCTATAAATGTATAGTCTTTTTTTGTTGGATTTTTTAGTGTTATTTCATCACTTTCATATGTGAATGATGTAGGATTTCCTGTTACTGAGCCTCCATCTAAATTATAGTTAATATTGTATGTATTTAATGTCCAATTTGCAGTATATTTCTTGTTTCCGACA
>ONSL01000047.1 GCA_900320505.1 uncultured Eubacteriales bacterium | reverse complement strand
ATCAAATTGCTACTTGTGAACCAGTTATTCAATCACGTAGACCAAATAATCGAATAGATAAAGTACGCCATATGTTTAATAAAAAAGAAAATTAAGTTAATATTCACTAAATTACAATTTATGGAGTGAATCAGAAATGGTTTGCTCTTTTTTTATATCAAAAATGAAAGGAGTGGGAAAAATTGCAACAACAGGAATATGGAAAATAGAAAAAAGATTAGATAATGTAATAGATTATACTACTAATATTGAAAAGACTATCAATAGTGATTATGGTAAAGACAGTTATTATGACTTACACAATGTTATTGATTATGTTGAAGCAGATTATAAAACAGAAAAACAATTTTATGTGTCTGGTGTGAACTGTAATCCAAAAACTGCATTAGAAGAAATGACTATTACAAAAGAACAATATGGTAAGACAGGAGGAATACTTGGCTTTCACGCCTTTCAGTCATTTGCAGAGGGAGAAGTTACTCCGGAACAATGTCACGCTATTGGAGTAAGACTTGCCGAAGAAATGTGGGGAGATAGGTTTGAGGTTGTTGTTAGTACACATCTTAATACTAATCATTATCATAATCATTTTGTAATAAACTCTGTATCATTTAAAGATGGAAAAAGATATTATGATAAAAGAGAAACTTATGCAGAATTAAGAAGATTATCAGATTCTTTATGTGAAGAATACGGCTTGTCGGTACTAAAAGAAAAGCCTTGTAGAAATAGTAGAATTAATTTTGCTAATTACCAAAAAGATAATAACAATAAAGTTAATTATTACTCTATTGCAAAAAATGATTTAGATAGAGCAATAGGTATGGCTACTTCATGTGGCAGTGGTAAGAAGTATAAGAACTGTCATGGCAAAAACCTTTAAAAATGCCAATTAACAAATGTGGACAAAAGATGATTTTTAGTTAAAAACTAACACACCACGTGTTAGTTTTTCGTTTCTTACATTTGTGGGAGGCATGTTATGAAATTAAATGTAAGAAAAAGAGGTAATTATTACGAATACAGATTTGAGATGGCATCAATAGATGGAACAAGAAAGTGGGCTACAAAGTCAGAATTTAATACAAAAGAAGAAGCTCTAGAGGCTGGAGCAATAGCATTTAATGAGTATATAACAGCATGTAAACCATTTAAAGAACATCATTAAGCTATTCTGATTATTTAGATTATTGGTATGAAAATTATTGTTTAGTAAATCTAAAATATAATACTTATAGAACATATAAAACAATTATTGATAAATATATAAAAACACATATAGGAGATTATAAATTATCATCTATTATAAGTGTAACATTAAATAAATTTTTAATTGATATAGTAAGTGAATATAATTTTTCTAAATCATATTTTAAAAATATATTAAAAGTAATTAAATGTTCATTTAGAGAAGCATGTAACACTTATGGATTTATTAAATATAATCCTAGTTTAACTATAAGACTTCCTAAAACAGAAGATGAAGAAACTGATAAACATTTATATACACAAGATGAAATTGATAAAATATTGAAAAGGTTTAAGGATGATAAAACATTTACATATGCTTTTTTAACATCATGTTTTACTGGAATGAGAACAGGAGAAGTATTTGCTCTAACTTGGAATGATATTGATTTAGAAGAAGGTATAATTTATGTTAAACATAATTGCTATGATAAGCCTAAAGACACAAAAGGAAGATGATATTTAGGTTTCAACAAAAAAATAAATGGAATAAGAAAGGTCTATATTGGAGATACATTAAAGAAAGCACTTATCAATTTCAAAAATTATCAATATACTTTTAAAATATTATATGAAAATGCATATAAATATTATCATCTAGAAGATGTTAAAAATGAATATGGTAAAGTAATAGAAAAGAGAATTGTAATAAACACCAGTGCAGATAACCAACAATTAGATTTAGTTTTTGTAAGAAATGATGGAACATATAGTGGAACAGATTTAATAAGATATCCATTTAAAATAATTCATAATGAATTAAAAATAAAGAAATGCATGTAAGAGGTAGTTATGCAACAAAGGTATTAAATACTGGTTTAGAAATAAAAAATATTTCAGCACAATTAGGACATAAAAATATTGAAACAACAGAAAATTATTATATAAGCACAACAGAAGATTCAAGAAGAAAAACAGTAAATATAGTAGATAAATTAATAAATGATGAAGTAATTAATGACATAATAAGTTATAAAATAGTTGATGCAAATATGAAAAATAAGGAAACTGAAAAACTAAAAAAATTATAAAAAATTTAAAAATGATGTTCCAAATCGCCTAATTTTAGGCAAAATTTGTTATAACATTTGTTAGACTATTTGCCATATTTGTAGTAAAAATGTTACAAAAACTGTTAGACAAAAGTCTGACAAAAGAAAAAATGTATGACAAATTTTAATCACTTAAACCCTTATAAACATTAATAAAACTACCCACTGGGTAGTTGTTTGTCATACGAGTTATTCTGATAAAAATGGTTCTTAAAGTTGCGTCCTATTTTTGAATATTTTATGTTCTATTATAGGTTCTTAAAAGGGGCACAATTTTATGGCGTAAAATAATAAAAATTATTCATCATCGTAATAATAATCTTCTTTTTCAAAATTATCTTTACGTTCATTAGATTCTACTTTTTGTACAGATTTTATGACAGGTTTTGGAATATTCTCTGTATGAGAAAGTTCACGTGTAACATTATTTTTTCTATAAACATGTTTTCCATCATCACTTAATGAAGCAGATGTATTGTCTTTAGAAAGTGACAAATCATTCTTACTTTTGGATGATTCACTTATACTTTTAACAATAAATACAATTAACTGAATTGTCCACTTTATAAGAAAAAATATAATGACAAATCCAAAGAAAAGAATTATTACAAGTACTTCAGCTCCAGCTTCATAGTCACTTTTTCTTTTGGCCATATAATCCTCTCTCCTTTACTTATCTATTTTTGAAATATAATTTATTAAATTTCCAAGTTCTCTATCTGGATTATTCCACCAGTTAGTACTCCAAATTCTATATATTTTCCATCCTCTTGATTCAAGATATTTTTGTCGATGATAATCTCTTTCTCTAGCATATGCAGAGCTGTGATACAGTCTCCCATCACATTCTATTCCTAAAAGATTTTTTTTCGTATCTTTATCTTTGATTACCATATCTATCCTATATCCACCAACGCCATATTGAGTTTCAACAAGATATCCTCTTTCAGTTAAACTGTTATATACTTCTTCTTCAAATGGACTATCAAAAATATTTACATTTGAATGTAATGAAGTTCCTGTATCACATAAACCATATAAAATAGATTGTATTTCTTCTTTGTTGACTTTATCGACTGCCTTTACATATTTCAGATATTCTTTAAATAATTTTGGCCCTTCATTTTTTGTTTCATCTACAACCAACTCTTCAGGTTCAATGGATGTTATAACATATATTTTCTTTTTAGCACGACTTATAGCAACATTTAGTCTATTTTCACCACCATCTTGATTTAACCATCCAAATTGAATTGAGATTCGTCCTGCCTCATTCTTTGCATATCCTACGCAAAAAATAATTATATCTCTTTCATCGCCTTGAACTGTTTCAATATTTTTAACAAAGAAACTTTTATTTTCTCCATTTTCAAATCTTTTTTCTTCAGCAGTTAATAAAGTATTAAATTTAGAATCTGTCATTCTATATTTTTCAATCTTATCTTCTATTAAGTTCATTTGTGGAGAGTTAAAGGTAATTACACCTATTGTTTCATTTTCTTGTCTTTCAAACAATATTTTTTTTACCAGTTTTACAACTTCATCAGCTTCTCTATCATTTTGCTTATTAATCCATCGTCCATCCTCAACAAATATTCTTTCAATTGGACTTGTTTCTGGAGCATTAGCATTTGATACAATTTTCAATTTGTTTTCGTAAAAAGCAGCATTAGAAAAATCAATCAATTCCTCATAAAGTGATCTATAATGATATTCTAACATTGTTGAATGATATTTAAATTCTGCAGCATCTAACAAACTTTCATACTCTAAAGCTGAAGTTTCCACAAGATCATCGTCATCTATCTCATCAGATATTCTACCAATTCCTAAACTTGATGGTTTTAATTGCTTTTTATCTCCTGCAACAACAACTTTTTTACTTCTATATATTGATGGAATTGCTTTTTCAACGTATAGTTGAGAAGCCTCATCAAATATAACCAAATCAAATAAATCACTTTTAAAAGGCATAATCGCTGAAATTACCTCTGGAGTCATTAGCCATATCCTCACTGATTCCATAATTTCAAAACTATATTTATTTAAAAATTTACTTATTGCGGGCTTTCTTTTCTTATTTGCAACCTCATATAATTTTGAAAAATGTCCATTTTTCGAAATTAAAGATAAATTATGTTGCAATACAGCATCAGCATATTCCTCAGTAAGATGTTTCTTATTATTTATATTTTTATCAATATCATTTCTTATGGATTCAAAGTTCTTAATGCTCTCAAGTATATTACTATTTTTTTGCTCAAATTCTACTATAACTCTATAATAAGAAAAATTTTTTATGTTATAATTTGCACATTTAAAATCTATTTTTAAATCGAACATCATTTTATCTATTGAAGCCAAATATATTTGTTTATTGTTATTAAGTCTATTATAAAATGAAATTAACTCTACATACTCATTATAAACATTGAGCATTTCTGTAAAAGAGTTATCATCAATTATACATTTCAATAAACTTTTTTCTTCTTGTACTGAATTAATATTAAAATACTTTTTTAAAGTATCACAATAGTCTGACAAAAGTTTCTTCTTGTTAATTACTCTATAAATTACATTAAAATTGTTTAATTCATTCATTTTATTAAATAATCTATTAGTTGCATTTTTTAAATCAGTTATTTCATAGTCACGTAAATTTAATTTTATTTTTTTAAAATTATGATACTTTTTATAAAATTTTAAATATCTATTAAATAAAGTTGAATTATTATCATCTGCAAAAAAAACGTAACATTCTTTAAAATCATTATATTTAAATAAATTAAGTTCTTCTGGAAAATTGCTCCTCAAATATTCGAATATTTTGTTCTCTTCTGCATCTTGTAAATTATACTTTTTACATTCCGTATAGAGCTTATAAATAGATGTTCCAAAATCATTTATACCATAAACCGAATTACTAACTTCTTCAAGCCTTAAAATATTATCATCAATATTTTTAGCCTTTTCCTTTATGTCTTCTCTAAATACTTTTATATCATCTGTATTAGAATAATTTTTCTTTGTAGCAATATCTAACATTTTAGCAAATTGATTATAAAATTCAGTTTTGTTTTCCACATCATCAATTAGAACTGCATATTTAGAAAGATTTCCCAATCTTGAATAGATTACATCTAAAGCTGTCTTCTTTTCCGAAACCATCAACACTTTTTTATTACTTAAAATTGACTGAATTATTATGCTAGTTATAGTCTGAGATTTTCCAGTTCCAGGAGGTCCTTGAACAACTAAAGCTTTATATTTTTTTATATCTTCGAGTACTTTTTCCTGTGAAGGATCCAAATTATTAATATAAAGAATTTTATCTTCAATTGTTTTATTATTAGATACTTTATCTTCTTTTTCATCATATGATGTATCAGCATCTAATAATTCAGAGCCACAAATTAGACTTTCAATTAAATCAGTACCAGTTTTAGAATCAATCATCTTCTTAAAATCAACATACATCGAAGATACATATGAACTATAAAGTCCTAAAACAAAATATTTTTTTAAATATAATTCACCTTTACTATATTTTGGAAAATCAGATTTTTTATTTTCTAAAAACTTTTCATAATTACTATTATTGTTATTATTTCTTATATAAATACCATTATTTTCATAAAATTCAATCATTTCTTTTAAATATGTTTCCTTATCAAAATTCTCAATTGAATTTGGTGGTAATACCTCATTTTTATTTAAAAATTTATTATGTGCTAATATTAGAGTAGTATTATAAATAACATCCCTATCAAAATCATTTTCAATAAATATTGCTTCAGTTGTTCTTGAAAATTTCATAGGAAATAAAATCAATGGTGCCTTATAATTAAAGTCTATTAGTTCTTCTTTTCCCTGAACAAATGGATATGCTAAATATAATTCATTATTACCAGTTTCAGTTTCATTTTTTTCAATAGTCCTCATTAGTCTAACAACTTGTATATATTTATCATCATCTAAATTATTTGTATTTACGAGTTCAATCTTACTATTGCTTCTATTTAATAAAATATTTTCAACCTCTTTTAATTTATCTATTTCAAATAATTTAAATAAGTCAATTCCGTAATCTTTATTTATTTTTGATGAATATAATAATCTGTTTTTTCCATTTATGTTGACTAATCGGTTTTCAAGTTTTTCAAGAGTTACGATATCATCATTAGAAAATTCATATTTTTTTGTTTCAGAATAGCTAGATAAACATTCATTTATTTTATTTATAAATAAATCACCATAATTTTCAATAAATGAATCTCCAATACCAGATATTTTTTTAGCCTCTTCTTTTGTAGCTGGTCTATAATGAGCAAGTAATTCAAGTGCTTGTTCTGTACAGATTCTTGGCGCTTTTCCACTATTAGACATATAATAGTTATTCTTGATTTCATTGCTTAATTCTTTAAGTTTAAAATAAAGTTCCTCGTCACTAATTTTTTTCATACTCACACTTCTCTCTATAAAATTATATCATACGGAATTATGTATAACAACAATATAAAAAATCTCATAAGTGTATATTTATAGCACTTTGAGATCTTTCACAACATAATAATATTACTTATATGAATATGCACCATTTAAGTAAACTTTATAATTATCAAATTTTATGTCATTATATTCTTTATCATAAGGATAACTAAGAGTAAAATTAGCTGATCTTCCAGATTTTGTGTCTATTTCAGTTCCATCTGAATATCCAATAATTTTATCTCCTTTATAGAATACAACTGATACATCTATACTTTCAATTGTATCATTTGAATTATTCTTTACCTGTGCAACTATATCTTCGCCATTATCATTACTTGAGATTTCTACATTCTTCAGATAAGATTTATGTTCTGTTTCTTCAGCATCAATGTATATTTTATAATTATCAAAGTTTTCTGGAGTTGAAATCATTGATAAAGCAGCTTCAGAACCAGCACCAACAGCATAAAGATCATCAGAATCACTTCCAGCAATACCACCATTTGCATCATAAAATTCTGCTTCAACATTTAAATCAACATCGACCTTATTATTATTTTTAACAATAACAACAAGTCTACCTGACTCATCAACAGAACCACTACTAGTAACGTTTTTTTCCAATTCACTTGGTGAATATGATTTTTCATTTTTATTCTTTTCATTATTTGTATTTTTTCCAGTACTACTGGCTCCGTCATTTGTTCCTGTTGAACTTGGTTTTGCATTTTTTGTACATCCAGTCATCCCGATAAGTAAAATAATTGCAAATACTAAGATTGAAATTTTCTTTTTCATAAATACTTATTCTCCTTTCAATTAATAGTATACCATAAAAAACTTCGGACAGACGACATATTTTTTTGGAATTTTGTGAAATAATTTATATTTAAAGGAAGTGATATACTTTGACTAGCAGATATTCAAAAGAAAAATTATCACTAATAGTAAGAAAAAATATCAGGAAATATCGCTTAATGAGAAAGTATACACTTCAAGAACTAGCGGATTTAACTGGATTGACCCATGGATATGTTAGAGATCTTGAATGTCTATCTATAGACAAGACTCCACTACTTGAAACAATAGGTAAGTTTGCTGATGCATTAGAAATTGACATTAGACAATTATTTGATGATATTGATGATAGTAAAAAAGATAAGAAATCAAAATGATCTTATCTTTTTATTATATATAAAAAGCAAACAACAACCAGTCATTTGCTTATTTCAATACACAGGATAAGAACCCCCAGGCGAGATGAATTCTCATATGTATTAACATACTTACTGGCTTAGCCAACACATCGTTACTCCTTCACAAGTCCTTATCTTTATTAATATTATATACACGTATAATACTGAGTAGTAAATTGATTAGTTTTGATAAGTTGAAACTTTTGATATTTACATTATAATATTTATATTCATTTTTATAAAAATGAATAT
>ONSL01000048.1 GCA_900320505.1 uncultured Eubacteriales bacterium | reverse complement strand
TGAACGTGGAGTTTTAAAAAAAATAAACCCCACTCAATCGTGGAGTTTTTTAATTTTGTTACCCCAGTCAATCGTGGAGTTTTGGCATATATCAAAAAAGAGGACCCCACTTGAACGTGGAGACTACCTCTTTTTTTTACCCCACTCAATCGTGGAGACCCAAAAAAAGAGTGATTCTTCACTCCTATAAATGACCCTGTGTTCTTATATTTCTTAAGTCATCTTTTGTACCAACATGAAGCACTTCAACAGTTATTTCTGCATGTATACCATACCTTCTTGCAGCAAGAGTATTTTCTGATACCAAATCAAAAATATACTTACTATCAAGGCCAATATTTCTATCGCCTCTATCAAGTACAATGCCTTTAAATTCTTGTGTTGATCTATCATCCATTATCTCAGTTATTTTAACAACAGTGCCAAGTGGAAAATCATACTTTCCATAATGATCTGCTGCAAGCATACGAACACTACCATACTGTCCAGCATTAAAATAAATATTTTTATAAGTAAACTGATATCCACTTGCAGTAAGTCCAAGCCCAACACCTGCTAAAGACTTCTGCATAATTTCATCTTCTGATGGAAACTCAGTAAGGCCTTGAGCAACTCTATTATTTTTATATGCAGTTGTAGCACAACAATCAGTTCCATATGATGACATTTTTCTATCATAAAACTTAGCACCTTCAAATACTCTTTTTTCACTGTTTGCCTCAACAGTTTTAGTCTCACCTATTTGCTCTTGTTTCTTTTCAGTTGATGATGCTTCTTTATTTTCATCAAGAGTTGCTTGTTGTCTTGAACCAACAACCTCAGTTTCTGTTACAACCTTTGTTGTTGCAGCAGCCTTTTTCTTTTTCTCTTCTTCTATTTTTTCAAGTCTTGCAATCTCTTGTTTCTTTTTTTCTTCTGCTTCTTTTCTAGCTTCTTCCTCTTCTTGTTTTTTCTTTTCTTCTGCCTTTATTTTATTACTATGATCAATAAGCACAGTTGTATTAATCATCTTTGTTGATGTAGAAGTATCAGAATTATATTTTATCTTTTTACTATTATTACTTAGCATAAGAAAAGTAGATGATGCAATAACAAGTGCTGCAACAATAATATATAAAAATTTTTTCATATATGATACCTCCTCATAATAATGGTACCATTACTATGAGGAGTTTACAATAATCGACTAATTTTTAAAATGTAAAGTTATGTAAATTAATTATCCAAATCAGATGATGTCACACTACAATCATATCCTGCTTTTACTAATTTATCTTTTATACTATATACATTATCTTTATATTTATATTCTGGATAAATACCACCAGCTTCAGTAAATGCAGTTAACTTTCCACTTTTAATTTCTCTATAAACATTATTCTGTGTAGTTGTTGATATATTATCAGCAGATGAGCAGGAAACATCTATTCCTTCTATTTCTTCAGAAATTTCAGAAATCTTTTTACATTTTTCTTGATCCTTATCTATATTTTTTTCGTTTTCATCTTCTAAAGTTGTTGTATAAACACCAGTAACAACACCTTTATCTTTAAATGAAAGACTATAGTCATATTCAGTTTCTGATGAATCACTTTCATTTGTTCTTGTACATTTAAGTGTTCCGTTTGCAACTTCTGCAGTACTAGCCTCAGGTGTTTTTCTATTTCTACCACTAAAGTACTCTGAAACATCTGGCAAGAAATAAATAAACACTCCTGCAAATATTAAGAATATTACAAGTAAAAATCTTTTAAATCCTTGTCCTTTAGGTTCAGGCTTTTCTTCACTATTATCATTTGATATAGGTGTTGTAGGTGGAACATTAGGATTTTGTATAGCAGGTTCAACAGGTGTTATAACAGGTCCATTATTAGCCTGAGAAGATGCACTATTGACTGTGCTCACTTCAGTAATATTTATATTTGGAATATTGTTATTTACTTGATTTGGAATTTGTGTTGCTGATGAAACATTATTTACAGGCTCTGTATTATTAGGTACTTCCTGTATATTTATTCCATTAAATCCATTATTATTTTCACTATTATTCATAGCCTTACCTCTTTCTTATCTTAAGCTTTTAATAGCTTCATCAAAATCATCTGCATTTATTATATAGCTTCCACTTACTATCATATCACATTTCGATACATATTTTCTAGTATCTTTATTTATACCACCATCACATGATATTATCTTATCATCCATTTTATACTCTTTTAATATTTCTCTTATTTCCTTTATTTTATCTTCAGACTCTTTTATAAATTCTTGTCCCCCAGCACCTGGCTCCACACTCATTACAAGTATTAAATCGGTAATTGGTAAATAAGGTATTATCTCTTTTACAGGAGTTTCTGGATTAATTGCAAGTCCAGACTTTATATAATAACTTCTTATTAATTCAAGATTTTCTTTTATATTCTTACTCTCTACATGTATAGTTATATATTCACTATTTAGTTTAGCATAGTCTTTTATATACTTAGATGAATCTTCACACATTAGATGTATATCTAATCTTTTGTCAGTATATTTATATATTTTAGACATCTCACTAAAAGGCATAGTCTTATTCTTAACAAATTTTCCATCCATAACATCTACATGTATATAATCAGTTTCAGTTTCATTTAATTTTGTTAAATCCTTTGGAATATTTTTACTACTTAAGAATGATGTTGAAATAAGCATTATTTCTTTCTCCTTTCAATAAACTGCAAATAATCTTTATATCTACTTTCTAAAATATTTTTATTTTTTACTGCTTCTTTTACTTTGCATTCATCTTCATTTGTATGAGTACAATCTTTATATATACATGGATATTTTCTAAATTCAATAAAAGATGCTCTTATATCTTCATCTTTTATTTTAGATATATCAATATCTGAAAAACCTGGTGTATCTAATATATAACCATTTGCAACAAAATAAAGTGATGTTAAACGTGTTGTATGTTTTCCTCTTCCAAGTGCTTTACTTATATCATCAGTTTTCAATTTAAGATTAGGGTCAAGCTTATTTAAAAGAGTTGACTTTCCCGCACCTGTCTGCCCTGTAAAACATACTGTGCATCCTTTTACTTCATCACTAATACTTTCTAAATCAGTATTTGCAATTACTTTATAACCAATTTCTTTATAATAAGATAAAATATCAAATATTTCTCTTTTTTCATTATCATTTAAAAGATCAGATTTTGTATAACATATAACTGGTTTTATTTCATTAACATATGATATTAAAAGAAACTTGTCTAGAAGATTTGTACTAAAATCAGGACTTTTCAAACTAGTTATTATAAATACTTTATCAATATTACTAACTTTAGGACGATCTAGACTATTCTTTCTAGGAAGTATATCTGTAATTAATAAATCTTCTTTAGAGAAAAGGCATATATCCCCAACTTTTGGTTCTATATGTCTTTTCCTAAATACACCTCTTGCTTTACAGAAATACTTTTTTCCGCCATTTTCCACAGTATATAAATTACTATTTATTTCGGTTATTATTCCTTGCATATTTCCCCTTAACTTGCAGCACATTTATTAGTTGTAGAATTAAATACACCACCTGCTGCTTCACATGTATCTTTAGTTGTACATGAACTCAAATTATTTTTACTACAAGAAGTTGTTGTTTGTGTTTGTGTTGTTTGCTGTTGTTCTGTTTGCTTTTCTTCTTGGTACTGTCCAATTTCTATTGTCATTGAATCATTGTTTTTAACATTAGCTCCTGATGGACGAGACTGTGTAATTACAACATCTTTAAGTGATATATCTGATGTTGTTTGATACTCTATATTAAGTGTTACACAGTTGTTATTAGCCCAGTTAGAAACTTCATCTGATGATTTACCTTTAAAGTTAGGGAAAGTAACGCTATTTAATGTTTTAAATGTAATTGAATCTCCACTTTCTACTTTAGAATCACTTGCAAGACTTTGCCAAATAATATTATCTGTTCCAACATATTTACAAGTATCTGCAGTTGGATCTTCTTTTGTTGTAGAAACCTTTATTCCATTTTTATTAAGTGATTGTTGTACTTCACTATAACTTTTTCCAACATAATCTTCTAGTGTATATTTCTTAACTCCAAGAGATTTATATATTGTTATCTTAGTACCTTCTTTTACACTTCTTCCTTCAGATGGACTTGTCTTTATAACATAGCCTTTTTTGATATCTTTATTATATTCACTCTTTATTTTAGTATTAACATCTAATCCTTTAGATTGAAGCATCTTTTCGGCTTTATTTACTGTCATCTTTGAAACATCTGGTATTTCTATAGTTTTTGGCTTAGTAACTTCTGGAATAACAAATAAAATTACTACAAGTGCTACTACAATTAATGCAGCAATTATTGAAAGCATAATTATTATCTTCTTAGAAAGTTTGTTTTCCTTTTCTTCAATCTTTTCTGCAATATCTTCATCTTGATTTTCTTTCTTTTCAAGATCTTTTAATTTTTCAACTGCTTTTGTATTTTCTTCCTTTTCAGGATATTTAAATTGATACTCTTCTTCATCTAATCTATCATCATCTAAAACAGTTAATAAATCATCATGCATCTCACGAGCATCTGTATATCTATTTTTAGGATTTTTTGCAGTTGCACGTTTTATAACATTATAAACAGATGTTGGTATTTCTTTATTAAATTCCCTTACATCTGGAATTGGTTCCTTCATTTGCTTTAATGCAATTTCAACGGCATTATCGCCTCTAAATGGAAGCTCTCCTGTTAGAAGTTCATAGAATATTATTCCCATTGAATAAATATCGCTTCTAATAGTTGATCCTTTACCAGATGCTTGTTCTGGTGGAAGATAATGAACACTTCCCATAACACTATTTGTTTGTGTAAGCTGTGTTGAATTAAGTGCCATTGCAATTCCAAAATCAGTTATCTTTATTTGACCATCATCTTTAATCATTATATTTTGTGGTTTTAAATCTCTATGTATTATATAAGCATCATGTGCACTTGCCATACCATCAGTTAACTGAAGCATAATATCTAATGCCTCACTTAATGTAAGCTTTCCACGACGTTTTAAAAGTTGTTTTAGCGTTTCTCCCTCGATGTATTCCATAACGATATAATATATACCATTATCTTCACCTACATCATACATTTCAACAATGTTAGGATGAGAAAGACTTGATGCTGAAAGAGCTTCACGTTGGAAACGTCTTACAAACTTTTCATCACCTGCTAAATCTCCTCTTAAAACTTTAACTGCTACTTTTCTATCTAGTATAGTATCATATCCTAGATAAACGTTAGCCATACCACCTTCGCCTATTGAGCGTATAATCTCATAACGATCATTTATTTTTTGCCCCTTTGTAATCATTATGATTCACCTTCTTCTTTTTCTAATAAACATATAGAAATATTATCTGTTCCCCCTCTATTGTTAGCCTTATGTATTAATTTATCTACTTTAGCTTCTATATCTATATCTTCTAATAATACTTTTTCAATTACATCTTTATCTACCATATTTGTAAGACCATCACTTGATAAAAGAACTGCATCTATATCCATATCACAATCAAAGACATCAGCATCTATTGGATCATTTGCACCTAGTGCTTTCATAAGTACATTCTTCTTTGGATGACGTAATGCTTCTTCTTTTGTAAGTTCTCCTGCTGAAACAAGCAAATTAACAAGTGTATGATCATAAGTAACCTTATGAAGATGTCCACCTTTCATTACAAATCCAGATGAATCTCCTATATTTCCAAATAAAATATAATCTTTAGTAACTACCGCAAGTACAAGTGTACTTCCCATTCCCTTGCTTTCAGGATGTGATTTTTCATATTGAAATACAAGTGAATTAATCTCATTAAAACTATCACGTATCCAGTCAACTGCATCTTTCTTATCCATATTTATAAATGTTTCTTTAAAATGTTTGCCTAAATAATTAATTGCGATTGACGATGCAATCTCACCTGCAGAATGACCACCCATTCCATCAGCAACTGCCATTAAATACTCATCATTATTGTTTTTTATAATCAGTAAGCTATCCTCATTATGATCTCTTACCTTTCCTGCATCTGTTAAATAAAAGGTTTTCATTTATCCTCCTTCTTACTTCTAAGTTGCCCACATGCTGCACTTATCTTTGATCCAAATTCTCTTCTTATTGTTACATTTATATTATTCTTTTTAAGTATATCATAAAATTTCATTATTTTAAACATATTACTTCTTTTATATCCAATATTTTCTGTTTCATTATATGGTATTAGATTAACATAACAATTCATTCCTTTTAAAAGTTTTGAAAGATCTTCAGCATCTTCTAAACTATCATTAACAGAATCAAGCATTATATATTCAAATGTTACTCTTCTTCCTGTTTTATCAATGTATCTTTTAACAGCATTCATTATATCATTTATTTTATATACCTTATTTATTGGCATAAGTGAACTTCTTAATTCATCATTTGCAGCATGAAGACTAATTGCAAGATTAGCACCACCTGCATCACGAGCGAAAGAATCTATCTTAAATACCAGTCCACAAGTAGAAACAGTAATATGTCTAATTCCAATTTCTAATCCTTTTGGATCATTTATTATCTTTATAAATTTAATTATATTATCATAATTATCAAAAGGTTCTCCTATTCCCATTACAACAACATGACTAATTCGTTGCTTGACATCATCTTCTACTAAGAGAATCTGTTCAACTATCTCACCAGGCTCTAAATTTCTTACTTTTTTTCTTCTTCCAGATTCACAGAATTTGCATCCCATATTACAACCAATTTCAGATGACACACAAATAGAAAGGCCATAATCATGATGCATTAATACTGCCTCAATATATTCTCCATCATGTAGTTTAAATAAGTATTTATTAACATCTTTATCTTCTTCTTTTTTATCTATTTTAATAGATCCTATTATAAATTTTTCTTTTAAAGTATTAATAAAGTCTTTCTTTAAATCAGTCATTTCATCAAAACTTTTAGCTTTCTTCTTATAAAGCCAATTATATATTTGAGTTGCTTTAAATTTTTTTTCTCCTAAATCTTCAACTATTTTTTCAAGTTCTTCTCTAGTATAATCATATATATTTTCCAAAGTAATCACTTCCAAACATCATTATTATAAACTATTTAAAAGAAAAAAGATACATTTCGTTTGAAACATATCCTTTATTTTCTATAAGCTTAGCTTATAAGGATCATCTTTAATTCCAGTTCCACCTGATATCTTAACTGTTGGTTTTAGATATACTGTTGGACGAATTTGAAGATTATCATAATCATAATCATCGCTAATAACACCAGATGATGCAACATATAAAGATCTGTTAGCATAACTTGTACTTCCAAATGACATTATAGTCCATTGATTATTTGAATTATTAAGCCAATCTTTATCTCTACAATCTGTCATTCCAGATGATGCCCAAGTATTTGTACTTGCAACTAAACAAGCATCTCTTCCTTTAGTTGCTCCTCCTCCTGTTGCATATGCATAATCACTTGGATATATAAGTCCAACTTTTCCTGTCCATTTTGTTGTTCTTGGAACCTGATCTGTACAGTGTCCTCCACTTGAACATTGCTTACCAGTTAAAGTACCACGCTCTCTTGCATATAAAGTCTTTGCAATTAACTCATTAGTATATGTTGCTGTTGCATCATCAGTTCCTAAATACCATATAGCATCATCTATCATTTCTTGTGCATCCTTCTTCAATGCTAAAGTGTATACAAATTCTGTTGCACTATTGTTATTACTGTTATACCAATTAGTATTTGCCTTTAATTCTGTATTTAGATAATCACCATTTAATTCATTCATAATATCTGCTTGTGACCATTCATTTATTCCATAACCATTGTTCAAACCATTTGGACATGAATCCCATGAATAATTACCGATTGAATCATTTCTTATAAGTTTAACTCTACTTGTTTTATTTCCTTCTTTATCTTCTACGTTGTTCATTACTCCAACTATTCTCCATAATTCTCCATTAAATGTTACATAGTTGTTTGGATCTTGTCCTATATATCTT
>ONSL01000087.1 GCA_900320505.1 uncultured Eubacteriales bacterium | reverse complement strand
AAATCAAATCTTAAATTTTCTTTTGGATATCTCTTTGTAAAATAATCTCTTATAACTTGTTTTGTATATTCATCATCTCGTTTTACTACTTCTTTTATTACTCTTTCCGAAAAAGAAAACATTTCATTCTCTGTTTTTTCTTTCATTATGTATCCTCCTTTAATATCTCGCTAGAAATTCTTTTAATTCTTTTCTTAATGTTCTCAAATCTTCTATTTTTTCTAGCAATTTATTTAATTCATCTTTAGTTAATTTTGTGCAATCCCAGTCAGTGTCATCAAAATCATAACAACTACAATGCTCGCCTTCAACTAAGACAAATTCGTCAATTTTTGTATCAGGCATATCTTCTAGCAATAATAGCCTTTTCATTTTCCAACCTACTGCTGATGAAGTCGTTGCAAATACAACATTGTGCATTTTTATATCTGTTTTATTTTTTAAATTATATTCTTTCATATCTTATTTACTCCTTTATGACTAAATCTGCTTTGATTAAATCTTGTATCCATTTATCTTCCAATTCAACTTCATCATATCCGAATAATAATGTAAACCTTCCTTGCTTTATTTCTCTCTCATCTTCATAGATAAATAATTTATGTTGATTATCTGGCAAATACTTGCACCAATATTTTTCTCCATCTTCTTCTTCGTATTCAAATCCAAACTTTTCAAGTTCTTTTAAATCTACATCATCTCTTATTTTTAGCATATTTCCTCCCATTTATTATGATAGTCTTTTTCATATCTTGTAGTTTTTATTTTAAAATTATCACTTGTAGTTTCTATGTGTTGTTCTAATGCTTCTAGACAACCTATACATATTTCTAAATTCTTATTAGGCAATTTAACTTCTTTTACTTCTTCATCCTTATCCAATTCAACTTTACATATATCACAATATCTTTTTAACATATCTATTCTCCTCCTAATAATTAACTCTAATTATGTAACTATTATTCTCTGGCATATAATCTATACTTAGTCTTAAATCTTGCATTTTATCTATTCCATATCTTTCTATTTGCATTCCACCTCTTAAGTTTCCTATATGATTGGTTATTGCAAACTTTACTATATTTTCTAATTGCCTAGTATAAACACTAGATTCGGTTTGTTTATCTAATTTTTGTCTTAATCTTCTATTTGATAATCTTTCTGTTTCTAAATCATCTCTTAATTTTATAAGTTCTTTATTTAATTTTTTTACTTTTCCTTTAACGCTCATCTTCTCCTCCTAATAACTCTGGATTATCGTATATATTACCAATTACTTCACATTCACTAGGTTCAAAATAACTTGCCATAAACCCTTTTTCTTTTTCGTCCCAATATATTTGAAATACATAATCATATTCAGGCATTGGTAATCCATAAAAAGTTCCTTTTAATATATCTCCCTCATATATTTCTTTTCCGTTTTTGTCGTGCAATCCAGTGTATTGCATAATTGGCATTTCTCTAATATCAAAATAATCACTATACATAGTTGTTCTTACAGTCGTATATCTACATTATCCCAAGCTCTAAACTTTATTTCTCTATTCATCTTCTTCTCCTACTTCAATTTTATCGTCCATTTTAGTTCCTTTCATAAGTGAACAATTTTATTAATTTTCCCTCGTCAATTTTTTCTATTGCTTTTTCTAGGAAATCTTCATCTAAACAATATATTTGACTAATTTCTTTAAGCCTATAAATATAACCCTCATCTAACTTATTTGCTTTAAAATCAAAATAGATATAAAATTTTTGCTGTCTGTCATCGTACCAATCTATTTTTTCTCCATTATTAAGTTCATTGGCTAAGTCCATCAAATCATAATATGTATTCATTACTTCTTTATATTCTTCCGCTTCTTCGTAAGTTGCAAAATAATAATTATCTCCATACTCGTTATACTCGCGACAAGTTACTAAATCTCCAGAATCATCAACAAAGAAATATGTATCATTTATTCTTGCTCTCCATCTTTTATTTTTTTCTTTTTCCTGATTTTCTAGTTTATTAACTTTGTTTTGTAATTCACTTATTTGCTTTTTAATTTCTTCTAAATTATCCATTTTTTCTCCTATTTCTTAAAATTATCATTTACAATTTCATAAACTGCTTCTAAATCATCTAAACTAATTAGTTTGTCCGTTATCATAGAAATTAATAAGATTGTAATTCCTCGTAAAACTGGAAATTTTCCTCCATCTACAGATATATCATTTTTTACTTCGTTAATTGAATGCAATGATATACTAAAATCTCCTTTTGACATAATTATCTTTATTTTTCTCTCTGTATTATCGTTTTCTTTTTTCATTTATTTATATTCTCCTCTTTTTCTTAAATCATCCTTTAAATGGTCATCATCATAATCAAATGGGGTAGAATTATAATGTTTTAAAAACAAATCTAAGTTTCTTGAAACATATTGAACTGCTTCTTTTATATTCTTTTCATCACTTTGTTTTATTTTACCTGATCTTGCTAATTCTTTAGGATTTTCTTCTAA
>ONSL01000049.1 GCA_900320505.1 uncultured Eubacteriales bacterium | reverse complement strand
ATCTTCTTCGTATTTTGCTTTTGCAGAGTGTACAAGTCTTGATGCATCATTTACATAAGTTCTTGTTTTGCTCTTTTCCATTATACCTGTTACACTTGGTATAACTATTAACATTATTATTCCTAATATTACTATTACTCCTAATAATTCTACTAGTGAAAATCCTTTATTTTTATTACATCTTCTCATTGGCATATCCTTCCGTATTTTTAAGCTATTTTTATTTACTATTTATATTATCTTATTATATATAATTCTATATTATTTTACTATAAGTAGGATAAAAAATAAATAGTTAATTGTTTTAAAAAAATTAGCACTCATACTTGACAACTGCTAATTATAGTGGTATAACATAATTGTGAAAGGAAAGGTGATAATATGTTACCAATGAGATTTTATGATGATGTATTTGATAGTTTACTAGATGATAGTGACATAAAGATGATGAGAAGTGATATCTATGAGAAGGATAATAAGTATATAATAGAGATGGATCTTCCAGGATTCAAGAAAGAAGATATTAAACTTGAATGCAAGAAAGGTAATTTAATTGTTACTGCTGAGAAGAAGCAAGAGAATGAAGATAAGAATAAGAAATATATACGTCGTGAAAGAAGCTATGGAAAATGTTCAAGAAGTTTCTATTTAGGAGATATTGATGAGTCTAAAATAGAAGCTGAATTCCATCATGGAACTTTAAAAGTCACTGTTCCAAAAGTAGACGAAGAAAAGAATAAAAAATACATTGATATAAAATAATGTATTAGTAAATAAAAAGCTCTTCAGAAATGAAGAGTTTTTTGTTTGCATAAAAAAAGAAGTATGTAGCTCCTTTTTATTTATTATTTTTGAATTATACATTTATATTGAATTTCTTTAGTTGATTCTCCAAGCTTAACTGTTGCTGAATTAGCTAAATCTGGAACTCCAAGTCCTGCATTAGATGTTGCAATGTTTCCTCTTGCTAAAGCATCTTCTTTAATTGGCATTGATATACCGTTACCACCAGCATCAACTATTGTTATATAATAATCGTAATAATCTCCAGTCGTTCCTTTATTATGGATAATAACATAACCTGCTTTATAGTCTTGACCAAAACTACTCTTAGCTCCACCTCTTTCTAGTAAGTATGGAAGAATGTTTTCATTATTATTAAATAAGTTGATAATTGTTGTCTTGTCCTGTGCTGGATACTGGCATATACCACCATCTTGAAGTGTAACTTCGCCTGATGC
This sequence comes from uncultured Eubacteriales bacterium, assembly GCA_900320505.1. Classification (GTDB taxonomy): domain Bacteria; phylum Bacillota_I; class Bacilli_A; order RF39; family UBA660; genus UBA2730. The sequence goes on along the minus strand of ONSL01000049.1, from coordinate 6,410 downwards.
CATAGATGTTCTTGCAGCATCAATTATCTTCTTAGCATTTGTAACAAATGTATCTTTTCTTGACTTTGTAATTGAGTTTGATATTGCTGGTATTGCAGCGACCATCAAAATTCCTAGTATAACTATAACTGCCAATAATTCAATAAGTGTAAATCCATTTTTATTTTTCATATTTTTATTCTCCTCATTTCTACCTTATAAGTATAATTTATCATCTGTTTAATTTATAGTCAATAGATGTTTTGTGTTTTTATATAATTTTACACTTTATTGCATGATGTGTTTACTACAAAGTCATTTATTCCTTTTGAATTTGTTACATATTTCATCTTGCTATTTTCTTTATAGAGATTTTTTTCTTCTGTTAGACTAACTCCCCTATATCTAATCTCTTCTCCTTTTGCTCCATTTATTAGATGACTTATTCCATATTTTTCTAGTAGTTGTACACTATATACGTACGAATTATTTCTATATTCTATTCTTACGTATGAGTAATTTTTATCATATTCTCCGCCATTTGGAGGTGAAGATAGTTCTGTTCTATCTAAATCACTTAATAAATATACCTTGCAATAACCAGATGCTGGACGAGTTGATGTTGAACTATTAAATTTATATTTTGCAAGTTCTATCATTTTCTTTGCATCTGTTATATATGACGATCTTTTTCTTTTGTCTATCATACTATTTACATTTGGAAGACTTATTACCATAAACATACCAAGTAAGGATATTACTACAACAAGTTCTATAAGTGTAAAGCCATTTTTCTTCATACATACACCTCTACTCTATAGAATATTATATATGATAAATTTATTTTTTTAAAGTTATTTTAATATTTTACTTATATTTTTAATTTCTTCTTTAGTATTTTTATTGATATATTCTTTATTAAACATATTGTCATATCTATATATAGAAAATCCTTTATAATGTTTTCTGTTTCTCCCTAGAATTATTTCTCTTTCTATAATATTATTATTTTCTATCCATTCATTTTTACCTTTTCCAGCATAGTTATCAGTAAGTCCTGATTTATAAAGTGCTAGTGCATATACAACTGGAATATTTGATATATTATCCCATTCATTTATAACCTTGTAATATGGTTTTGCTTCATTATAAAATCCATAGTATACTTGTGGCATTACAAAGTCTATATATTTTTTATCTTTAGTTAATCTTTTAATATCAACAAAATCTTTATTATATAAGTTGTCAATGTTTCCAGATGGTGATATTGCAAATTTAATATTTTTATTTTTATTTTTAATTTCTTTATTTACATCTAACAGCAAATTTCTTATTATCATTAAGTGAAAATCTTTCTTACTTATTTTTTCTTTTTTTATATATTCATCATATTCTTTTTTATCCATATCATCATTTGTATAAAAATAGTCATCAAATATTATTCCATCTATTTTGTATTCTAAAACTTCATCTATTCCTTTTAAAATATGCTTTTTTGTGTGTTCATCTGCTGGATCATAATAAGTATTTGAATCTATTCTAAATGGATTTATCCATGCATATAGTTTTATTTTCCTTTTATTGCATACTTTTGTAAAGAATTTTAGTACATCAATTCTTTTATTATCTTTTAATACTATATATTTGCTTTTTTTAAATTCATGACTTTTATATATAGCATCATCATGACTTCTAACTTGCAAATATATTGTATTAAATTTGTTTTTGCTTATATTTTCTATCATTTTATCTATATTTTTCTTAGCATCATCATAACTTTTTCCATTTATATAATTATTAAGTTCTATATATGATATAAATATTCCTCTATCTTCCTTTCCATATACTGGTATTGTTATAAATAATAAAATTAAAAATAATATAATCTTTTTCATATTTTAATTATATATAATTAATTATAGAATAATGTCTAATTTTATACGAATACTATATTAATTTTATGAATATTATATATAGAGGTTATTTATGAAAAAAATATTTAGAAATTTATTATATATTTTTGGTTTTTATTTTATATTTGTTTTAATTCTTTCTATTTTTAATTATATAGGATTAATTAGTGATAAGCTTTGTATGTATTTAAACTTTATAATGTTTATATTAATTCTTTATTTTAATGGAAATAGAGAATGTGTTAGAAAGTGTAAAAATAAACTCTTCTATGGAGTTATACTAGGTCTTACTATTGATTTTATTTTCTTTATCATAAGTTTAATATTACATAAATTTAATATGAGAAGTATTATTTATTATTTGATAATTCTTCTAGTATCAATATTATCTACTTATAGAAAAAAGAATTTACAATAATATGATTTTATAATATAATATAAACGATTAATTTTGGGGGATATTATATTATGGATGAAAAAGAATTTGTAAAAGAGCTTGAGGATATAATTAGTGATAAAGAATTAAATAGTGATTATATAAGTGTTCTTTTAGATGATGAATATATAAATGGTTTGCTTGAAAATATATTTAATGATTCAAGACCAGTTTTAAGAAAAGATATAAATAGTTTAACGAAGAATAATACTGTTAGATCTTTATTAGAGGCTTATGCAGATAGCAATTTTCTTTTAGTAGATGACACGGAATATGCTAAAATGTCTGATAAACACTTTACTGATTATCGTAAAATGCTTAGTGGAAAAGATTATAATCCCCTATCCCAAGAAGAAGAGAAAAGCCTATTTAGAAAATATAGAGATTTAGAAAAAGGAACTGAAAAAAGAAAAATTAAAGATGAAATAATAAAACATAATTTAAGACTTGTTGTTTCTATTGCATTTGATTTTAAAAATGCTAATATGGAAATTATGGATTTGATAGAAGAAGGAAACTGTTGTCTTGCTGATAAGATTGATAAGTTTGATCCAGAAAGAGGATGTAAATTTTCAACATATATAATTCCATGGCTTAAGGAAGAAATTTATAGAAATGCTTATTCTAAAAAAGATACTATAAGAAAGCCACTTCATATTTATGGTGAGATTAAAAGATATAATAAATTTGCTTCTGAATATAGGGAGAAGCATGGTAAAGATTTTGAAAACAGCTACACAGAAAAAGATTTAGAGAAGCTATCTAAAATGCTTGATATGAGTGTTGATGATATAAAGATAATTATGTCTATGAAATATCCTGTTAGTTTGGAGACTCCTGTTGGTAATGAGGATGAAGGCAGGCTTGGTGATTTTATTATGGATAGTAGTATTTCTTTAGAAGATAGTGTTATGTTTGAAGGTATTAAAGAAAGTGTTAATAATATTATTGATAGCAATATATTAAATGAGAGAGAAAAATATGTTATAAGAAGATATTATGGTTTTATTAACAATGGCAAAAATGAAACTTATGATGCTATTTCTAAAGAGTTAGGTGTTTCTTGTGAAAGAGCAAGACAGATTGCTAGTTGTGCAATTAAGAAACTTAGAAATAATAAAAAAATGATAAAAATATGGAATTCTTTTGCAAACGATGATGTAAAAGAAAAGATATTAAGCAAAAAAGCTTAATATCTTATTTTTTTCTCAAAAGAGCAAGTGATTCGAAATGATATGTTCTAGGGAACATGTTAAACAGTTTTATACTTTCAAGTTCATAATCATCTAAGTCTTTTATGTCTCTTGCAAGTGTCATAATATTACATGATACATATATTATGTTTTTAGGTTTTATCTTTTTTAGTGTTTCTTTTGTTTTAGTATCAAGTCCCTTTCTTGGAGGATCTGTTATTATTAGGTCATATCCATTTAATTTATCAATTATATTTTCTACCTTATTATTTATAAAACTAATATTTTTAACATTATTTATCTTTTTGTTTTCTTCTGCATCAATTACTGCTTCTTTTACTGTTTCAACTCCTAAAACTTCATTTGCTACATCGCTTATATATATTCCTATTGTTCCAACTCCAGAATACAAATCAAGTACACGTTTTGGCTTTATTTCTTTTACTATTTTTCTTATTTCATCAAATAGTTTCTTACATATCTCATCATTTACTTGGAAGAATGAAAGTAATCTAATATGATAATTTTTATTTCCTATTTTCTTGGTTATATATTTATTAGTTGCTGGAATGTCATTTATATAAAGGCTATCACAAATATCTTTAAAATCATCTATATTATTTACTTTTCCATATAATCCTAGCATGACTTCATCATTTGATGTTTTAATTATTATTTTATTAATATCTTGCTTTTTTATTTTTTCATTTAGTATTTTTATTAAACTGTTTATCTTGCTATTTGCAATTAAACATTCATCTATTTTTACTATATCATTTGTTTTCTCTTTTAAAAGTCCCAACTTACCATCTTTTACTCTTAGTGTTATTTTATTTCTATAACCATTCATATTTCCACTAATTATTTCTATATCATCTAACTTTATACCAGCATAGTGAAGCATTATATCTTCTATCCTTCTCTTTTTAAATAAAAGTTCTAATTCTTCATTCATATGATATATACTACATCCACCACAATCATTATAGTATTTACAAATATCTTTACATCTTTCAGGGCTTTCATTTAATAATTCAAAACTAGTGCATATGTTATATTTTTTATGTTCTTCAAGCTCTTTTATATCTACTTCTTCCCCTACTAAAGCATTAGGGACAAAGGTTATTTTGTTATTTACATATGTAATGCCTCTTCCCATATCATCTAGTTTTTCTATTTTTTTGATCACTTTTATCACCACTTTCTTTATTATACATAATTTTTTATTTATTTGCCATAATATTAATATGAATATAAATACTGATTATAAAGAAAAATACCTAATTATACAAAATACTAAAATAAAGATTATGTATAATGATGTTTTAATAAATACAGAAAGATGTGAACATATTGTATTAAAGGCTTTATATAACTTAAAAAGCTTTAGTAATTTAGATGTAGCACTTCCTCTTTTAAATGTTTTAATAATAGATAAAAAATTAATTGACTACTATATAAATAATGGATTTGTAATTATTATTTCAGATAAAGTTTATGCAGTAGAATGTAGAACAAAGATTAATGAAGATGCATTATCTTTTGAAAAAGGAATGCTTGGCTCTAATACTTCATTTACTAAAGTATTTAACGATAATCTTTATTTAATTAGGAATAGAATTAAATCAAATAAATTAAAGAGCTTATCTTTTGATATGGGAAGTCTTTCTAAAACAAAGTGTTCTATTTTATATATAGATGGTATTGCTAATAAAGATTTAGTTAAAAAGGTATATAAAAAATTAAATAAAATAAAGATAGATGGTGTACTTGATTCCTGCTATTTAAAAGACTATCTAAATAAGTTTTCTTTATTTCCTGTTATAACTAGTACAATGAGACCTGATAAAGCTTCTAGCAGCCTTTTGGAAGGCAAAATAGTAATAATTGCAGATAACTCTATCAATGCTATAGTACTTCCTAATATATTTATAGATTTCTTTCATACAATGGATGATTATTATACAAGTTACATACTTTCTAGCTTTATTAGAATAATAAGATTAATAGCATTTATAATTAGTATATTTCTTCCTAGTATATATGTTCTTTTATATTTAAATAACAATAGTTTAATAAGAATATCTAATAAAAATACTCTACTTGATATCTTTATTCAAAATATATTTTTAATAGTAATATTTAATATACTAAGAGAATCTGATCTACATAAAAATTCTAATAATGCATCATCTTTTTCTCTTCTTGGAGGATTAGTATTTGGAACATCTGCAAGTCTTTCTAAATTTGTTAGTCCAATTTCATTAATAATAGTATCTTTATCTACTTTATCAACACTTGTATTTGATTCATATGAATTTCAAAATACTATTAATATATTAAAGATAATAGTTTTAATATTAACATGGTTATTAGGTGCTAAAGGGTTAATTATTTCTACTATATTTATATTTGTATCACTTCTTCTTACTAGAACATTTAATGTATATTATTTATATCCATTTATACCATTTAATAAGAAAAGTATAATAGATACCTTTTTAAGAATAAGAGTACATAATAAATATAGAAATAAAGTATTTACAAACAATATAAAAAGAGGAAAAATATAATTCCTCTTATTAATTATAGTGATAATGTATAAGGATCAGTCTCTGTTCCTGAGCCTCCAGATATTGAGATTGAGGACTTCAGGAAGACTGCTGGGCGAACCCCGGTGTCGCCGCCCGCGTTGTTCGCACTGCCGTAGCTCACGTAGCCGCCGTTGCCGACGTAGAACACGCTGCCGGGGGTGCCCGAGCAAGGGGTTATGGTCCATTGCCAATAACCACTATCAAATAAATAATCATTATTTTTACAATCACTGTAACTTGAACTATCCCAGCTATATAGTTCTTTAGCTAAACATGATGCTCTACTTGTTGTACT
>ONSL01000070.1 GCA_900320505.1 uncultured Eubacteriales bacterium | reverse complement strand
TTTTATAAATGAACTATAGCCATCCCATGTATTTAATGTTAAGTAATTTTTTAAATTATCTATATTACAAATAGATGTTGCATATGACCATACACCATATTTTGTATCATAGTCTCTTCTTTCTATTAACATTCCATTTTTATCCATAAAGTCCATTTTTTCTTTTGAAATATAATGATATGTTACACCATCAATTTCTCCTTCTCTTATAGGACGTGTTGTATATAGTATAATTGAATTTATGTCATATTTTTTGATTGTATAATTATAATATGTATCTTTACCTGAACTTGATGGCCCTATATAAAACATTATCATTTATAATCCTTCTTTCATCTTTGGCTTGTCATCATATATATGTATATCACTTTTTATTCCAGTTATTACACTAACAATATATTCTGGATCTTCAACACCAGAAAAACTCATATTTGTTTTAGAAGCATCTTTCATTAAAATTATTATATTTGCAAGATTACTGATATTTTTTGAATCATTTAATTTATTCAATTCTTTCATTGAAACAAAACTAAAATCTAAATCAGCATAATTATTTTTTTCTCTTACTATTCCAATATGCTCTATATCTTTTATATATCTAAAATTAAATCCTGTCTTTTCTGAATACTTAACAAATCTTTTATTTGTAACAAAATAAAATTCATCTTTATGCTTATATTTCAAAACAGTATTATATAAAAAAGCATATAATATGAGAACTATAAATAAAATTACAACTGCTGCAATTATTATATCAAAATCTCCACCATGCTTATATGCATAAAACAGTCCATATATTGTACACAAAAGAAATAATGCCATTAAAAAAATTCTTCCAAGTTGCATATCTGTCTTACTAACATTTGATTTAGAACTTATTAGAATTTTTTCATCTTCCTCAAGCATTCCTTCAAATTTTTTCTTTACTTCTTCTTTATCCATATTAAAGCTCCTTATCTATTATCTTCTTTTCTTGAAATGCTAGGTACTTCAAAGAAAAATCTTTCATTATTTGTTTCTATATTTATAGAATCCTTCTCCTGATGATTTTCCAAGTTTTCCTTCATCAATATATTTTTTTAGCATCTTTTCAATTCCTTTAAAGTTATAAGGGGCGATTAATGATGGTACTTTCGTATACATCTTTACTATTTCATGTGCAGTTTTTAATCCTACTACATCAAGTATTTGAAATGGGCCTTCAGGAGCTCCTGTTCCAAGACACCATGCCTTATCAATAGACTCTACATCTGATACTCCATTTACGTATAAATCAAGTGCTGAAAATAAAAATGGTACTAGCATTGAATTTAATAAATAACCGCTTTTTTCTTTATGAATTGGAAGAGGTACCATTCTAATGGATTTTGCAAAATCAATTACTTTGTTAAATGAATCATCTGATGTTTTCTTCTGCTTCATTATTTCTGCTGTGTTATTTTTCCATATTGAATTTGCAAAATGAAGAGCTAGAAATTTATCTTCTCTTCCAGTATATTTTGCAAGGCGAGATGGAAGTATTGTTGATGAATTTGTTGTAAGTATTGTTTTATCATCTAATATATCTTTCATTCTTAGATAAATATCTTTCTTTGCATCAAAATTTTCACTCATAGATTCAATTACTAAATCTGCATCCTTTAGTGCTTTATTTAAATCAAGTTCTATTTTTAAATTTTTATATGCATCATTTACTTTCTTAAGGCACTTTTCTTTGTTAAAGTCTTTAGGATCTGCAATTCCCATACTCCATTCAGTTCCTTTTTCCATCTTTTTTATTGCACCTTCATAAGCTTTTTTTACAGATTCTAATTTTGGTTTTGTTCTTCCTATACTTTCTTTACTTCTTAACCATATTGTGACATCATATCCTGAATATGCTGTTTGAAATGCTATTTGAGTACCTAGTACTCCACCACCTATTATTACTATCTTTTTCATGTAAATCCTCCTCATTTCTTTAATTATAACATAAGAAAAATAAAAAGCTTTAAAAACTTTTTATTCTATTTTTTAATTACCTAAATAAGTGATTCTTGCATATCCATTACCTGAATGTCCCTCTTTAGTCGTTCCATCTGGTTGAGGTTGTCCTACATAATCGCCTTTTACAGTCGTCCAGTTATATCCTGCTCCATCTATCATTACTGTATCTGTAAATTTATATCCACTATAGTGATATGAACATGTTATATCTGTTGTTCCGTCAAGACATGTTTTTCCATTTGAATCTGTTCTTTGTTTTATATTATCCTCAGTTGAATCTTCTGTAATTGCTACACATCCATTATGTCCTGAGATGAAAGAGGAGCCACCACCAGCACTATAGCTATTTCTTGATGTTGAACCTCCGCCATAATAGCCACCACCTCCTCCAGCAATTCCTTCATCAACATTTTTAGCATTTCCACCTTGACCAAAGCTTCCATTTGTTCCTCCATATTCTGCATTTATTCCAACTAAACCACCTTGTCCACCTGTAGTTTGAGTGGCACCAAATCCCCAATATTGATTTTTATGTGAAGTATACCACGTGCTATATTGACTAGGAGCAATTAATTCTTTATATGCACCATCTTTGCCATGCAATCCACCACCATTTCCGTTGATACCGACATAATAACCGTCTCCATTGTAGTATGATGTCCCACCGCCACCGGCAGCGACAATAATTCGTGATATCACAGATTTGTAACTATTTAGACTATTGTTTTTTATTCTAATATCAGATGCTCCTCCACCTCCATATCCATACCCATAATTGGAGGTAGTTTCTCCTAAGCCGCCACCGTTATATCCTGCTGAAATTGATTCAGTTGTTCCACCAACTTCAACATAAAATTTGTCATTTTTATTCAAATTAATTGTTCCTGAAACGTACCCGCCTTTTCCACCTTGATACTCTTCAGTATAATTACCACCTTGTGCTCCCCAAAGTTCGATTTTATATTTACCTGTTACTGGCACTTCAAATGTTTGTTCATTTCCTGTATAGTCAAAATCAAATTGCATTTTACTTGTTTTTAACTGAATGCTATTTTTACTATCAACTGTCTTTGATAATTTTGAATGACTTGCACTCATGTTAATTATTATTAATGATAGTGCTATTATTCCTATTACTGCTATTCCCCCCCCACTCTTTTTCAAGTTTTCCACATAATTTTACATTTCTTATTGTCAACAAAAAAGAAGCTTTTAAGCTTCTTTTAATTTTTCAACTTCTTCTTTTGAAAGACCTGTTACTTTGGATATTAAATCTGTGCCTAATCCTTCTTTAAGCATGTTCTTTGCTGTTTCTATTTTATTTTCTTTGATGCCCTCTGCTTTACCTTGAATAATTCCTTGCTCAATCCCAAGATTTTTTGCACTTACTTTGTCTAGTTCTGCTCTATCATATTCATCATTTAATGATATTATCTCATCATCTTTTGATAATTCTTCTACTTTATCTATTATTTTCTTTGAATCTTTCTCACTCATAAGTGTATCAAGCTCCTTCTTTATCTCTTGAGAACTA
>ONSL01000054.1 GCA_900320505.1 uncultured Eubacteriales bacterium | reverse complement strand
ATTGCAAGAATATTAGGAGTAAACGTATATACCATGCAGCGTCTATTTGCAGTCCTAACAAACATTACATTAAGTGATTACATAAGAAGAAGGCGTATGTCATCCGCTGGATTTGATCTTTATAAGGGAGATTTAAAGGTAATAGATGTTGCAGTAAAATACGGATATGATAGTAGTGAATCATTTTCAAGAGCTTTTCAGAAATTTCATGGAATAAAACCTAGTATGGTAAAGAAAAATGTACATCTAAATAACTTTCCAAGAATAATATTTGATGAAAATATAATAGAAACAAAGGAATTAAACTATGAAATAGTAGAACTAGATGAATTAAACCTATATGGTAAAGGAATAAAAACAAGTATAGAAAAAATAGGATTAGATGCACCATCTTTCTACAAAACATTTGAAAATAATTATAAAGATAAATATGGAAATATAGATTATGGAATAATAACATATAATGGAAAAAGAGATGAAGTAGAAAGCTATAAATGTGCATATAACAAAAAGATAGATGAACTTGATAAAATTACAATTCCTAAAAGTAAGTATTTAAAGTTTACAATAAATAGTGAAAATCCAAAAGATATTCAAGAAATGTCACATAAATTTTATAGAGAGTTTTTGCCATCTTGTAAATATAATTTAAAACCACTTCCAGAACTTGAATATTATCATGATAATATAACAGATTTTCTAGTTGCAATATATTAAATAGATAAAACTGATTAGTAAAAAGTCAGTTTTTTATTTTTTATATTTGATATAATTTCATATAGGTGAGGGGTTATGTATACTTATGAAATATATTTTGAATCATCATATGTTAAAAAAGAATCATGGAACAATCTAATAAAAATATTATCAGACTATAATGGTATATTAAAAACGTTCAAAATAATAATAAAAATAGAAGATATTAAAATAAGATATTTCATAAAAACAAAAGTAAGAGTTCCAATAACATTCAAAAATCTAAAAGAATTTATGTTTAAAGAAATAGAGCCATTTAATATGCCAAAGTATGATTATGCATTAATAAAACATCATAATATGTACAGTAATATTGTCGATTTAATAAACTACTATAACATTAAGAAAAATGAAAAACTATTATGCCTTGAACTTACATTTACAAAAATATATGAAGATAAAATAATAAAGAAAATAAATATATATGTATTAAAAAATAGCTTTATTAAATATATTATTCCACTTGCAATGAAATCATATATGTTATCAGTAGACTTTAATGTATTAAGAAAATATACATATAACAAAGTACAAAAATATCTTGATATAAATAAATCAGTTAACATGTTTACAACAGATAAGGTAAACTCCATATGCAAAATTAATGCTTTTCCATATCTTCAGGGTTCTTTCTACTTAAACACAAATAACTTTGATTTTGCAAAACATTCACTAATAATAGGATCATCAGGTTCAGGTAAATCAAAATTAATAAGTCTTCTTGTAAATAATATAAATAAAGAAAGATATAAAGTAGTAGTATTAGATCCACATGCATCACTTGAAAAAGATATTGGTGCATTAGGTAGGGTAATTGACTTTGAAACAAAAGAAGATAGTATAAATTTATTTATAAATAACAAAGAAAACATTGCATCAGAAGTAGAAATAATAGTATCATTATTTAAAATACTAATGCAAGATACATATAATTCGAAACTAGAAAGAGTACTAAGACACTCTATATACTTATTAATTATGACAGATAGTTTTAACTTTAAAAACTTAAGAAAATTATTGCTTGATATAGAATATAGAAATAATTTAATAAAAGAAAATAAATTCATATTACCAGACTCTGTAATTAACTTCTTTTTAGGAGACTATAATGAATTAAAAACAAAATCATATAGTGAAGCAATATCACCAATACTAAGTATGCTTGACGAAACAGAACTAGTAAAAGCATTAAATGAAGATGGTTTAGATGACTTAGAAAAGACTATAAAAGAAAACTTTCTAACAATATTTTCACTTGATAGAACAAAGCTTGGAAGTAGTATGACAAAAATAATTGCAGGTCTTATTATGAATGAACTAATGGTAATAATGGAAAAAGGTCTGATAAATGAGCATATCATATTTATAATTGATGAAGTATCAACTATAGAAAATGAACTTATTCCAAGAATGTTATCAGAATCAAGAAAATATAATCTATCACTTATACTGGCAGGACAGTATTTTAATGGAATATCAGAAAAACTAAAATCTTCTATATTTGCAAATACAGTAAATTACTTTATATTTAGAGTATCAAGAGAAGATGCAGTGTCACTTTCAAAGAATATAGATATGAAAATAATTGGAAGTAATAATGAAGAAGATAAAATAAAAATGCTAACGGATTTAAATGATAGAGAATGTATCATGAGACTTTCTAAAAATGGATTACTTTATAAAGCTTTTAAAGGTAAAACAACTAATTATATAAGTAGACCAAGAATAAAAAAAGAAGGAATCATTAAAAATAACAATAACCTAAATAAAAATAAATTAAAATTTAGTATAGATGATGGAATAAATTTAAATGACATATTAAGAAAAACATCAACTGGAAGGAAGGTGATATAAAATGAAAGATAAAGATGCACTTAACGTAATAAATAAAATATTTAATGCAGTATTTGAAAAAGATAATCCATATACACTTACTGAAATATTAGAAATATTTGCATTTGATATGAACCTTCCAAAAGAAGTAAGAGACTCTATAACAGGTGAAACTACATGGGCAGACTCAATAAATGGAGGCAAATTTATAAAGAACGATAATTTATCAAAAAAAGATGACTGGATGATAGAAAGGAAAAATATAAATAGTCTAAAGGATATAATTAATACATGGGAAAAGATAAACTATAGAACAACAGAAAGAGTATATGATTCTATAAATGTATCAAAAAGTGATACGATTTATAGATGCGAAAATGTATATAGATCAACAGATACAAGTGATTCAAAAAATATGATATATACAGATTCATGCTTAAATTCAGAATACATGCTTGCATCAAAAAGATCAAATACATGCTCATACTGTATAAGATGTGATGATTCAAAATCATGCTCTAATAGTTACAATGTAATATGTTCAAATAAGATAATAAATGGAATGTTTATAGAAGACTCATATGACCTTTACGAATGTATTTTCTGTTCACATATTTCATCAAAAAAATACTGCATAGCAAATATGCAGTTTGAAAAAAAAGAATATTATGAAATTAAAAAGTTAATCGTAGACTGGATTCTTAACGCCAAATACACCAAATAAATATATAACCAACAGTAAGAGCTGAAAGAGTAAGAGGAGCACCTATCTTAATAAAATCTTTAAACGAAACATCTTTTCCTTCCTTCTTTAAAAGACCACAAGCAGCAATGTTAGCAGAAGCACCAATTGGAGTTAAATTGCCACCAAGTGTTGCTCCAGAAAGAAGCCCAAAGTAAAGTAGATAAGGATTAATTCCAAGACTTAATGAAACACTTTGAACAACAGGAAGCATAGTTGCAACATAAGGTATATTATCAATAAATACAGAAAGAAGAGCAGAACCCCATACAATAATTGTATAAAGAAGGAATGTATTATTGCCACCAATTTTAACTATAAAGTTAGCAAAATCATTAATAATACCAACATCTTTAATACCTTCAATAACTAAAAAGAGTGATATAAGAAGAATAAGAGTTTGATAATCAACACCCCTTAAATCGTCAAGAACTCTATTTTTATTTTTAGTTTTAACAGTATCAAGCATCATAACAATAAGAGCAATTGTAATACAAATAATACCATTTGTAAGATTAGGAGTATTAGGAATAAATGATGCAATTATAAGAGAAATAACTAAAACTATAAGAGCAATACTAGGAATATAGCTGGTAACTCTAACATTTCTTGAAGCTTCTACATGATCGTTTTCTTTTCTAAATATAAAGAAAAGAGCAAAAAGAGAAGCAATTGCACCAAGCTCAACAGCAAAGAAAATAGAAAGTTTACCATTTAAAATAAAGAAATCATTAAAATTCATATTTGCATAAGATGCAAGCATAATAGATGTTGTATCTCCAACAAGTGTTGCAGCTCCTTGTAAATTAGAAGAAACAGCAATTGCAAGAATCATAGGAACAGGATTAATTTTTAATCTTTTGCAAACAGCAAGACCAACAGGAGCAATCATAAGAACAGTTGCAGTATTATCAATAAATGCAGAAATCAATCCAGCAAAAGCACTCATAAGAATTGTAACCCATTTAACAGATGGAGAAACATCAAGTAAAAAGTCAGCAATTTTAGCAGGCATTTTCGAATCGATAAAATAATATACAAGAATCATAGTACCAAGCATCATAAGAATAACATTAAAGTCAATTGCACTAACAATATTATTAACAGGAAGTATACCTAAAATAATAAATAAAAGAGCAGTAAAAAGAGCAATATATTCTCTCTTGCTGCTAAATATAATCATAAATACATACATAAGTATAAATAAAATTAAAGCAATAGTTTTCATAACAAATCCTCCAAACAATAATAAATAAGTTTATCACAAAATGTAAAAAAGAAAATACTTATTTGATAATAACTTTATTGTTTACACATTTAAATGCTATAATATTAAAAGAAGGACAAAATGGATAAATATATATGGAACTTTGATGAATTTTGTAAAAGTGATAAAGACTTTTACGATAGATTAGATAAACTATCAATTGGTATAAAAAACATTAAAGATAAAAAAATAAATGATTTATATGATACATTAAAATCGTATTTTGCTTTAGCACTTGAAAGAGAAAAACTATACACATATGCAGAACTAAATAGCGATATCAAAATTGGTGAAGAAAAATACATAAAGATGAAAGAAGAATTAGATAAAGTCTATAATAATTTGAAAAAATATCAAACAAAAATTGTAAACTATATATTATCACTAAATAAAGAAAAAGATGAACTTATAAATAAAGATAAAAGATTAAAAGAATATGATATGTATTTATATGAAGTATTACGAAACAAAAGAAGTTATATAACAAATGATAAAATAATAGATGACACAAATAAAATGCATAAAATAAATGAAGAATATAAAAAAGAAATAGAAAATGCAGATTACTTATATGAAAATAATGAAAGAATAAATATATCTGGATATAATAAATTATCAAAAGATGTTAGCAGAGAAGAAAAAGAAAAACTATTTGATAAGCTTTTATTAGGTCTAAAAACGGTAAATAAAAGTGTATCAAAACTCTTTATAGAAAGAGTAAAATTATGTCTAGAAATAAGTAAAGAAAAGAAATATAAAGACAGTTTAGAAGAAACATTAATAGATAATGATTTGCCAAATAACATAGTTGATAATCTAATAGAAGTTACAAATGATAATATAAATCTTCTAAGAAAATATGAACAAATTGTATGTAAAAATAACAACATAGAAAAATATAATTATTTAGATAAATTAGAAACAGATATAAAATTTAATATGGAATATGAAGATGCAGTAGAAGATGTAAAAGAAGCATTAAAAATATTAGGTAAAGACTATGTGAGTAAACTTGATAAAGTCTTTAATTCAAACTCAATAGATGTATATCCAAGAAAAGGAAAAGTAAATGGAGGATACAACTTTAGAAATTATACAAAACCAATGATACTTATGAATTATAATGGAAATTATCAGTCTGTAAGTACTGTCGCACACGAGACTGGTCATGCAGTAAATGGAATAATGATAAAAGAACATGAACCATATCAAAACTTCTATTCATCAGTATTTTTATCTGAAACAGCATCAAAGACAAATGAAGAACTATTAAAGCATTACTATGAGAAAAATAAAGATATGAAAAAATTCATATTAACAGCAAAAATAAATGATTTTATATCATCAGTTTATATGCAGTGTATATATTTAGAATTTGAAAAAAATGTATATGATTTAGAAAGAGAAAATAAAAATATAACATGTGACACATTAAATAATTTATTCTATAATATATTTACTAAATACTTTGGAAAAGATAGTGTAACAGAAAACATAAAATACTTTTGGGTATCAAGACTTCATTACTTCTATAATGACTATAGATTCTATAACTATCAGTATGCATATGGACTTATATCATCAATATACATAAGTGAAAATATAATAGAAAGTAAAAATGATATGTTAAATAAATATATTGAATTCTTAAAAACAGGAGGAAGCAAATCAACAAAAGATTCATTAAAAATATTAGGAATAGACTATAGTAAAAAAGATGCACTAAAAGAAGCATTTAAATATTTTGATAATCTATTAAATGAATATAAAAATGGTTAATTCTTTTTAACCATTTTTTTAATATTATTAAATTCATACTCTTTAGAATTGTAACTATCAATAACACCATCTTGTACCCAACCATAGCAATCAATTATCTTACTAAAATCTTCAACTTTAGAACTAGGTATAGTAATCAAAGGTTTATCAGTATCTAAATATGAAAAAGAATCCTCAAGTAATCGCTTAGAAATACCTTTCTTTCTATATTCTGGATTAACATAAAAAGTACAAATCTTCTTCTCTGAATCATATCACCTTTACCATTTAAAACTCTAGGAATATTTTTAGAATAAAACCATTTATAATATTCTGGATATTGCTTTTCATTATAATCAGTAAGTAAATAAATCTCATTACAAGCTTTAGAAAAATTATCGCTCTTCATTTTACTTAAAACAAACTTTTCCATGTAATCACCTCATTAGTTAAATATTATAGCATGTTTACAATGAAAAATGTAAAATTATATGGAAAACTTGAAAAAGAGTGGGGGGGTATACTTCTTATATAAAATAAGGAGAATGTGGAAAAGATGAAAAATAAAATAACAGTAGTAATAGGAATAATAGTACTATCATTAATAATAATTAACATGAGTGCAAGTCATTCAAAATTATCAAAGACAGTAGATAGCAAGAATAGTATTGAGATGAAGACAATATACTTTGCAGAACCAGGTATTGTAACAAAATCAATTACTAACTTGGGAAAAATTGACAAAGTAAATTTGGCATATGATGAAACATCTGATAACAATTTAAGATACATAGGAAAAGATCCAAACAACTACGTATTATT
>ONSL01000061.1 GCA_900320505.1 uncultured Eubacteriales bacterium | reverse complement strand
ATAAGCCGCAATTATTGAAGGATTTCCATCACTAATAATTCCAAGAACAATCCCAACAGTAATTCCAGATGCAGAACCTACTAATGCACCATTTCTCCAACCTAGTACCAACACCAAAAATATGCAAATAATATTTCTAATAGAAAAATTAAAAATACTAAACTTTCCAATAGCAGAAACAGCTATTGCAACCAATAAACTGGCGCCGATTACTTCCTCTATAGAAAATACTTGTTTATTTCCATAATCACTAATTACAGTTATAGAATTTGTAAATATCTTATAAAAAATATAAGTAGAAATACTGTAAATTAGTACTATCATTGCATCATATATATAGAACCCTGAAAATGCCATTTTAAAAGCTGAAGCAATAAAAACTGAAATAAAAACATAAGCTCCTAAGCTAACCTTGTCTCCATTACTTTCTTTTATACTTGGCTTTTTAATTAAATACATTACTAAAAAAACAGCAAATGTAAGCAAATATATAGCAACTTGAGCCCAACCAAATTTAACCATACTGCCAATCAGACCAGCCATAAATACAAAAATAACAGGAATTCCATTACTAATAGCTGCAGTCACAAGTGCAATCCCAAAAGGTGCAATTATTGTATCATTGTTTTGCCCTAAACTAACCATAGAAATCATAAATGTCAATAAATAAATTAATAACTTTTGCATAGAAAAAAGATCAGCAAACTCTATTTGATACCTTGACTTTCCACCGATTTTAGAATTAGTATCAGAATTTACATTTCTTTCTCTTAAATTTTCTGCAATATTTTGAATCATATCAACCACCTCTAACTTTTTTAATTGTACCTATTGTAATACTTGTCCTTCGTAAAATTTGTCAAAAGTAGTCGTGTATATTAAAAAATTTTACGTCATTTTATTTGCTTTTATGACATAACATTTTATAAAATTCTTTACTTTGATACTATTTTATCTTAAAATCCATGAAAAAACAAGACACATAAAGAAAAAACCTAGAAATTAATCTAGGTTTTTCTTTAATTCTTATTTTTTGTGCATTAGCATTTTAGCTAATATTTCTTTCGCTCATCAACATTTTAGTTAATATCTCTTTCTCTAATTAGCATTTTAGCTTATGCCTTTTTATCTAATTAGTTCTTAGCTAATTAGTTTTTAGTTTATATGTTTTTAGCTTATTGCTTTTTTACATATTTTCTAATAAGAACTATTGCTCCAATTATTACTATTGCTCCAATTATTGAGCCAACAATTATTGGGATATAATTCTTGTTCTCACCTGTTGGTGGCATAATAACAATCTTTTGAGCACTGTCTGCATCAATTTCACTTGGAGTCATTAAATCTTCGCCTGAATTAGCATCTGTTGCAGCATTATTTTCTAAGCTTTGGTCTCCCATTTCCTGGTTACCAACTATTGAGAATTGCATTCTTCTACCTTGAGAGTTTGTTGTTGCAACTATTTCAGCTAAGTTATTAAAGATTAAATTTCCTCCTGCAGTATCTGATGACAATTCGCCTGTAAGTATTAATTTTGTAGAAATGCTGTCATTACCAAATTTTAATTTTTCTGGTAATAAACCACTATCAGCACCAGTGTCTTTTCTTAAACTTGCTGTAGTAATTAATGTATCATATGTTTTAAGCTCATCTGCATATTTTCTGTTTACTATATTAGTATTAATATTATTAGGTTGAATTAGCTCTTTCGCAGTACGTACGTTCCATTGCTGATTATAATTGCCGTCAAACTTCAAGCTATTAGAATGATAATCTATAACATTTACCGCATTTGTCTTAGATATGTTATTTGCAGAGCTGTCCCTTGTTTGACCTGTATAATAGTAATTCTTATCTAGGTAATCAACTTCACCTACGTTTGTTACAGTTAATGTATATTCAACTTGCATCTTCGCGCCCTCAAGTAGCTCATCATCCATATATGCTGTAATTAATTCTGGAGACTCTTTTGTATTGTTTGCTGATACCTGTACACTCTTTAATCTTAAATCTTCATAATTGATTTTGTGTCCAGAATGTTTTGAATATACCAAATTCTTAACTGCTTTATTTGAGTTAAACAATACTTGTTGATTTGCAAGAACTATCTTAAAGTTGATAACTTCTTTATTTAATTTTAATTGAGCTCTTGGTCTTTCAACTAATCCTAAATCAATATTGTAAATAGAATATTCCTTTGGATTTTTATATTCATTTCCAGACTTTTGTGCATCATCAGTTGATAAGCTTTGATCATTAATTGCATTTTGATTGTCTTTTTCAATTTCTATATTTATTACACCTGTTTGTGCAACCATTTTTGTGTTATTCATAAAGTTTCTAATCATCTCTGCTTGTCTTCCTTTATGATCACCCTCCTGATATGTTTCAAGTTTCTCAAATGAACTTAAAATTTCAGCTTTGCTATTTAACACACCATTTTTGCTATCTCTTGAAGAGGCTACTCCATTATCATCTATATCATTATTTGATGAATAATTATTTGTTATTTCTCTGTAGTCATAAACATCTTTTGCATCAGATGGATTTCCATTTCTATTTGATTGATTAATACCATAATAATACATTTTATCTTTTCCTGGAATCTCCAAACTCTGAGATTGTAAATCAGAAGCTCTGTCATGTACAACCATTTGTACTTTTCCATTTTCTACTTTATCAACATCATCAACTTTCATATAGTTTTGTTTTTCAATATCCGTGAATCCTTTTATATTATTAAAGTACATATCTCCTGCACTTTGGTCAATACCTGTCTGATATATAGTTGACTTATAGTCTTGTCCATTGTATGATTTTGCATTCAATCCAGTTAATCCATCTACCGAATCTCCTACAAGGTCATTTACCTCATTGCTTCCACTTGTCAATGTTGTTTGAGTTGTATCACCATATACAAACCTAATGTAGAAATCACCTGTTGGAATTGAATTAAACTCATATTCACCTGTGCCCAATCCTGTGTCTGGATTTACATTAAGTATTCCTGGCCCTGATAAAATTACTTTTGATTGCTTTATTCCACTATAATATCTATCATAATTTACATTTTCAGGTCCTGAACCATAGTTGCTTCCATATTTGTATGATGCCCATATCTTTTCACCAGAATAACTTCCTGTTGTAAATCCGTTCTCATCAACGTTTTGAACTAACTCTACTAATTGTACAGTAACACCATCAATCTTAGTTTCACCATTATCATATAATCCATTACCAGTCTTTGATTTTCCACTTTGATCAGTTACTGTTCTATTGTCTTCGTAAACCATTCCTTTAAATTTACGAGTATTATTGTTATCAGTATCTATTGTAATCTTAAGATTTGGTGCTTTATCTGTATCATCTTCAAGTCTATTTCTAACATCATTATTACCATCAATAATAATATTTCCATTATTATCTAGGTCTTTTGATGATAAACTTCCTGGATTTGAATCTGTATCTATTAATCCCGCAATCTTTCCACCAACATTTATTTTTGTATATCCATCTAAATTATCTGGAATTGATTGTTGACTTGTATATTTAGTTGAGTACGCATTTATTTCAGCAATATTTTTCTTGCCAATAGTTAATGAACCAGAATTAATGTCTTGGTCTAATTTTATTCTATGAGTATTTGGATCTTCGTTTACTTTAAATGTAATATAAACATAACTAGATTTACCAACCCCCAAAGTTGTTTGCCCATCTGTAGTCTTTAGTCCAGTTAGATATAAAGTATTGTAATTATAGTTACCACCTGTTATTTCTTCATGTGCAGGATTACGCTCTCTTCCTGAACCTATAGTACTTACTTTTAATGATGTGCCTATTGTATCTTGGCTACCACTTCCATTTTCATAGTAAGTATTTTCTAGTCTTCCACCTTTTCTATCTTTTCCAATGTAAGAGTTTATATAATGTCTAATATTGACTTGCATCATAATAATCTACTATTTCTGTATTATTCAAGTCTATATCAACAGTTCCTTGATTCTTTATCAAGATCTTATAAGTTACCCAAACCTGTAGATTTTTAATGTTAGCTCCACCATAGCTATCTGACTGGTTATATAGATATTCAGAACTTCTTACTGGTCTATTATAATAATCTGAACCATTGAATAAACTGTCTGATGCTCTTAAATTTACTTCCCATACGCCATCATCATTAAGGTTCTTTTTATTATAGTCGTATGTTTCTTTTTTACCATTTACTAACATTGTTACTCTATACAAGTCTTTCCCTAGTGCTAAATCAGCAACTTCTCTTTGAGTAACACCAAAATCAACCCATCTTGATTGATCAGAATCTGTACT
>ONSL01000063.1 GCA_900320505.1 uncultured Eubacteriales bacterium | reverse complement strand
AGAAGAAATGCATACAAATGAAGATAAAGAAACAGTTGCAAAAAGAAAACCTATAAGAAAAAAGAAAATAGGAAGAAATGATCCATGTCCATGTGGTTCTGGGAAGAAATACAAAAATTGTTGTGGTAAAAACGCGTAAATAGGGCATTTGCAATTTTGAATCAGGTGAAAAATTGTCAACTGTCAACAGATTGTCAACGAAAATATTAAATTTATTTTTTGAGTATAAAAGACAAATTATGAAGAGTTAACATATTATAGTGTTAACTCTTTTTATTTAGGTATTGACATTAGAATTAGAATGTAATACAATACTGTTGTATTAAGTAAGTAACACAATAGAGAAAGGTGATATTATGGAGTTTACTTTTGAAAATAATATTCCAATTTATATACAATTATTGGACTATATGAAAATTTATCTTATATCAGGTGTTTTTAAAGCAGGTGAAAAACTTCCATCTGTTAGGGAGTTTGCAACAACTTTTAAAGTTAACCCTAATACAATGCAAAAAGCATTAGCAGAACTTGAAAGTATGAATCTTATATATACTGAAAGAACCAATGGCAAGTATGTGACAAAAGATGAAAAACTAATAGAAAAGTTAAAAGATGAATATGCCATGACGTTAACAAAAAGTTATTTTCAAGGAATGAAAAGAATAGGATTAGGAAAAGCTGATTCAATAAAATACTTAGAAAGGATAAATTAGTAATATGGTATTATTAGAAGTTAAAAATTTAAATAAGAAGTATGATGATAAAAATGTACTTAAAGATATAAACCTTAAATTATCAAGCGGCAAGATTATTGGTTTACTTGGTAAAAATGGTGCGGGTAAAACTACACTAATAAAACTAATAAATGATTTATTGACACCAACAAGTGGCGAAATTCTTGTTAAAGGCAATAAGATAGGGGTAGAAACAAAGAAAGCTATATCTTATTTACCTGAGAGAACATATTTAAATAAGCAAATGAAAGTAAAAGAAGTATTAAGCTATTTTGAAGATTTTTATGATAATTTTGATGCTCAAAAAGCTAGAAAGCTTTTAAAAGATTTAGATTTAGATGAAAGTCAAAGCTTATCTAAAATGAGTAAAGGTATGCAAGAAAAAGTTCAACTTGTCCTTGTGATGTCAAGAAATGCAGATTTATATATTTTGGACGAACCTCTTGGTGGTGTAGATCCTGCAACAAGAGATTACATCTTAGATACAATATTATCTAATTTTAATGAAAATGCTAGTGTAATTATTTCAACACATTTAATATCTGATATTGAAAGAGTATTAGATGAAGTTGTTTTTATTGATAAAGGGAAGATAGCTTTGCATAGTGATACAGATGAGTTAAGAAAAAATGAAAATGCTTCCATAGATGAAATATTTAGGAGGATGTTCAAATGTTAATAAAATTATTGAAATATGATTTAAAATATATGATTAAGAATATGAGTGTATTTTATATACTTTCTATATTCTTTGCAATAACTACAAGATTATTATCCTTACCTGAACAAACTGTTATGATAGGAATCTTAAGTAAAATATCATCTGGATGTATGATTGCTATGATTGCAAATGTAGTTATTAATGTAATGATGAGAAGTTGGGTTAGATTTAGAGATTCTCTTTATAAAGATGAAGCATACTTAACACATACATTACCAGTTACTAAAAATGATTTATATAATTCAAAGTTTATTCAAACACTTATATTTTTCTTTATAGGATTTATTATTGTTTTGCTAAGCTTATTTGTAGCATATTATACACCAGATACATGGCTAGTTATAAAAGATTATATTAAAACTATTACTACAGGATTTAATATGAGTCCATTATTTTTTATTTCAATAGCTATTCTGCTTATATTTTTAGAGTTATTTAATGCTATTCAATGTGGATTCTTAGGAATTATTTTAGGATATAAAAAAAATAATGGCAAAATAGGATTCTCAGTATTATTTGGCTTTATTATATATTTGGTTGCTCAAACTTTAGTGTTAGGTCTAGTTTTTGTATATGGTTTATTTGATCCAACAGTAATGGAATTGTTTAAATCAGGTACAATTAGTATTAATGTAAATGCTTTTAAAATTTTAGCAATAGTAGCTTCGATACTATATGTAGTAATAATATTTAGCATGAGTATAATAGGTAAGAAACTATTAAATAAAGGTGTTAATATTGAATAGAATGCACGAAATATTTTTATATTACGAGCAAGATAAATTACAAGTATACTTTAAGATGTAAATAATTTAATATTTATATCTTATTTTTTTATGTTAAATTATTTACCAAGAGTTTAAGTGAGAACGGCAAATTACAGAGGTCATAGAATCTAACAAATTGACAGTTCAGCTTTTATTTCTATTATTAATTTAGTTTAAGATAGTGAGGTCGTAGAATCTATATAACAAGCTTGATGAAATAATGGTGGAAACAAGAGACTTAAATTCAGAAAGGAGTAAATAATGAAATCAGTATTAAGTGTTGATGTAGCTAAAGGAAAAAGTATGATAATGTTATCTACTGAATATGGAGAAGTATTGATTGAACCTAAAGAGATAAAACATAATTTTCGTGATTTTAATGAATTAAAAGATAAAATTGAAAGTTTTAATTTAGAAGATTTAACTATTTTCATGGAATCAACAGGAATATATCATTTGCCAGTAGAAAGATATTTTAAAGAAAATAATTTTAATACATTAGTAATTAATAGTTTAACGACCAAAAATAATTATGATACATTAAGGAAAACAAAAACTGATACAAAAGATTGTATGAGATTAGCTAAATTATTTTTCGTAAATGAAGTAGAATATCATGATTTGTCTAAAAAAGATTTATATGCTAATTTGAAAGCAATGACAAGACAATATTTTTATCTAACTCAATTAAATGTGAGTTGTAAAAATAGATATAAAAGACTTATAAATATATGTTTTCCAGAATTTGAAGAAATATTTAAAGGCAGCAGAATATATGAAGAAACAGCATTAAACTTTATTAAAACCTTTCCTCATGCTTATATAGTAAAAGAAAAAAGAATAGATGCATTATACAATAATTTGTATAAAACTAATTCTAGACATGATTATTATTATAAGAGGTTAGCAAACAAAATCAAAGATATAGCAGTTAATTCATATCCAGGTGTCGATAAAGATCATTCGGATGTAAAGAACTTATCTGATATGGCTGCTATTTTACAAGAGAATATTAAGACAATAAATGAATTAAAAGAAAAGATGATAAAAACTGCAAAAGAGTCACCTTACTTCGATATAATTAATTCTTTTTACGGGATAGGAGAAGTATTAACAACCGAATTATTAGGTGAATTAGGTGATATAACAAGATTTGATAATCATAGACAATTAATTGCTTTCTGTGGTTTAGATCCAACAATAATTCAATCTGGGAAAAGTATAAACGTGCATGGAACTATTTCTAAACGTGGAAATAAATATGCAAGATGGATATTATTTAATATTAGTCAAATAGTAGTTAAGTTAGGGCATCAATGTCCTGGACACCCCGTATATGATTATTATTTAACAAAAAAAGCAGAAGGTAAACATTATTATGAAAACCTAACTGCTTGCTCTACAAAAATATTAAGAATGTTATATACAATGTGCAAAAATAATACAACATTCAAAATAAATTAACAAATTAATTTTAACATATATATAATTACATTTTACACGAAAAAAATTAAAAAAACGCATATTTTCGTGTTTTTAGTCGTGGTATAATATTAATATAAATTTAGTGTTGACAAAACTTAGATAGTCAATTTATTAATTAGTTCGGAAGATTAAGATATACGGAACGGATGAGAATCCCTTTTTGTGTGGTATAATATTAGTATAAAATGTTAATTTTTATTTGAAATCAATATCAAAACTAAATGTTAAAATGCATTGCTTGTAGCAACGGCATATTTGTAATAAACTGAACTTGATGAAAGGAGAAAATGTAATATGTTAAAAGATAATTTAAAAACATTAAGAAAAAACAAAGGACTTTCACAAGAAGAATTAAGTATTAAATTAAATGTCGTAAGACAAACTATTTCTAAATGGGAAACAGGTTTATCAGTTCCAGATGCTGAAATGCTAGTAACAATATCAGAACTTTTTGAAACACCAGTTAGTGAAATTCTTGGAGAAAGTATAGA
>ONSL01000065.1 GCA_900320505.1 uncultured Eubacteriales bacterium | reverse complement strand
TTTAATCTCTGTATCCTTATCAGGATACATTCTAAACTTATATGCCTTATATATTTTCAAATAAACCACCACCTTTATAACTAACCTTATTATATCAACATTTTGTTGAGATTAAAAGGAATAATTTAGTTTTTTAAAATTTTTCTATAACTTTCCTATTAAATAAAAAAAAGAGGCCTAAGCCTCATTCTTATTATTATTGAAATCTAAAGTCTTTTCAACAACATCCTTAACATTTTCTCTTTCAAAAGGTTTATTAAGCATATCGCAAATAGGATAAGTAAATGCCCTATCTACACTTTCTTTATCACTAGCACCAGTTATTACAGAAACAGGTATCTTCTTAAACAAATCATTTTGTTTAAACCATTCAAGAACCTGGAATCCATTAATATCAGGCATATTAAGATCAAGTAGTAGAACAGCAACTCTATCTAAATTCTTTGAAATAAAATCTGCAACCTCTCTACCAGTTCTTGCACCAACTACTTCATATTGACCTTTAAAAATATCTTCAACAAAATCTCTTATAATACTAGAATCATCAGCAATTAAAATAACCTTTTTATTTGGAGCAGAAACAGTATTTGTTTGAACATTTGTATTAGCACTAGTATTAGTAGTTGCAGCATCAGCTACATTATCACTATTATTATCAGATTCATCATCATTATCAATACCATCTAAATACTTATCAACTATACCATCTATTCTTGATGCCTCATTAACAAGATCATTATAAGTATTATTAACAGTATTAACATCTCCTGATTTACTTGCCATTTCATGTTTATAAGCAATATCAGCAAGAGCATTAAAACCTAAATATTTAGAATCACTCTTTAAACTATGAACCTCAATTGCATAATTAGGCATATCACCTTTTTCTTTATAATTCTTAATTCTTTCCATTCTCTCATTAAAAATCTCAGAAAAATCTTCCATAATAGAATTATAAGTATCAAGATCACCTAAAAGTTCAATACCTTTATCAACATCAATTCCGTTACTTTTTAAAAAATTAGTATCCATATCTACACCTCTTTACCCTATAATTAGTATATAATATTTTAAAAAATTAGTAAACAACTACTTAATATCAAGATTAATATTAACAACACCTAAAAATTCACTCTTTAATTCTTCAAGTCTTTCTTCACTTCTAGCTTCAAATCTTAAAGTTAAATTAGGTCCAGTGTTAGATGCTCTAACAAGTGCCCAAGAATCATCAAACATTATCTTAACACCATCCATAGTAACATATTTATAATTCCTACTATCGGCATATTCTCTTACCTTTTCAACAATCTTAAACTTAGCATCATCAGTAGTTGCAATCTTAATTTCAGGAGTTGAATAATACTTGTTTATTCCCTCTAAAAGTTCATCTATACTTTTATCAGTATGAGAAAGAATCTCACAAATTCTAAGACCAGCATAAATACCAGAATCAAATCCAGGGAACTTATCTCTAAAATACATATGTCCAGAAAGTTCTCCACCATAAGGAAGATCCATATCACGAACAGCAGCCTTTGTATAGGAGTTTCCTGTTCTATACATAACACCTTTACCGCCAAGTTTTTCAATCTCATCACTTAAAGCTTTAGTACATTTTACATCATATAAGAATTCTTTTTTAGAAACCTTATTAATTATATTTCTAATAACAATAAGCATAATTAAATCAGCAGGAATATACTTTCCAGAATTAGAAACAAGGCCTACTCTATCACCATCACCATCAAAAGATATTCCACAATCAAAATTGCCTTCAACAACTTTCTTTTTTAAAATAGAAAGATTTTCTTCAACTGCTGGATCAGGATGATGATTTGGAAAAGTTCCATCAGACTCATCAAATATATATTGAACACCATCTAGATACCTATCAAATAAATCATGAACAATAATAGAAGTAGTTCCATTTCCTGGATCAATTAAAACCCTAGGAGTTCTAGAGCCAAATGATAAACTCTTGTCAAACAAATCTATATAATCATCATGAACATTATACTCTGTAACAAGGCCATGTCCTTCCTTAAAATCACCTTTCATTAAATAATCATAAAAGTCAGTAATTTCTTTACCTTTAGCATTACCCTCTTCTGAAAAAGCAATCTTATAACCATTATATTCTTTTGGATTATGTGATGCAGTAACCATTAAGCCTTGATATATCTTCTTATAAATACAAGCATAATAATACATTGGTGTAGTGCAAAGTCCCAAACTTATAACATCAACACCACTATCAGTTAATCCCTTGATTAAACTATCATAAAGAAGTGGACTTGAAAGTCTATTATCATGCCCAACAACACAGACATTCTTTCCAAGATCTCTAATATAACTTGCAAAACCTCTTCCAATAGTATAACTAACGTTTTCAGTCAAATCAGTAGGATAAACACCTCTGATATCATATTCTCTAAATATATCTTTATTAATATTCTTTGTAATTTCCATAATCTTCCTTCCTATCTTCTTAATGATAACATATTTCTCATAAAAAAAATATCATAAAAATAAACTTTACACAAAAGAAGGTAAATTAAATATATATTATTTACCTTCTTTTATACTTTTATAAACAGTAATATTTTAATTAAAATTAAAAAAAGAGCACTAAGCTCTTGATGAATACTTACCATCTGCTGTAGTAACTAAAATCTTTTCTCCCTCATTGATGAATAAAGGAACCTTAATAGTCATACCAGTATCAACAGTTGCATCTTTCATAGCACTATTTGTAGTATTACCTCTAACAGCAGGTTCTGTATGTACAACAGTAAACTCAACCTTATCAGGTAATTGAATACCTAGAAGTTCTCCTTCATATAAAATAACATAAACTTCAAGATTTTCAATTAGATAATTCTTATTTTCTCCTACTTGAGCTTCAGTAAGTTCTAGTTGTTCATAAGTAGACATATTCATAAAATAATAAGTATCTCCTGTATTGTATAAATACTGAACTTGTTGTTTATCAATGTTAGCCTTTTCAAACTTAACATTTGTATTAAAAGTTTTTTCAAGAGTAGCACCTGTTCTTAAATTCTTAAGTTTGGTCTTCATAAATGCAGAACCTTTACCAGGTTTAACATGTAAAAACTCTACTACTTGATAAATCTGACCATCAATCATGATAGTCATACCATTTTTAATATCATTTACATTAATCATTTTAACACCGCCTTAATCTAATTACTTCTTCTCCTTATGAAGAGTATGCTTTTTACATCTAGGACAATATCTATTTAATTCTAGACGATCTGTTGTATGCTTTACATTCTTTTCAGTACGGTAATTTTCTTCACCACAAACACTGCATACTAGAGTTTTTCTTTGTCTATTTCCAAGCTTTGCCATAAATAATCCCTCCCTCATCAAACACTGTAAGTAATTATAACAAATATAACATTAAAATACAAGCATTTTTAAACTACAGAACAAAAGTATATGATTAATTTATGATAATGTCTTAAGTGTTAACTTTTGAAAATGTCTCAAGTTAATATATAATACTCCACTGAGGTGGAAAAAATGAAAGAGGTAA
>ONSL01000066.1 GCA_900320505.1 uncultured Eubacteriales bacterium | reverse complement strand
TGGAGAAACCATAGGTTTCTGTGAAGTAGAAAAAATCATAACCGTGAGGTTATGGTATGGAATTAATAAATTTACAATTTATTAATTTCGTTTTGTTCTAAATTATTATATTATATATCTTGTGGGAGGGTCTTATGAAGTTAATTGTTAAACCAGTTATATATAGTGATTCTTTAAAAAAGTATGATGGTATTATTTTACCTTTAAAAGATTTTAGTATTAATTATGATAGTTATTTTACATTAGATGATATTAAAGATATCAGAAATAAATATGATGGTGAAATATTTGTTGTTATTAATAAGATGATTTTTAACAAAGATTTAGATAGTTTAAAGAATGTTTTACTTGATATTGATAAAATAGGAGTTACTGGTATATTTTATTATGATGTTAGTGTTTTGGAGTTTAAAAAAGAACTTAATTTGAAAGCTGATTTAGTTTGGAATGCTAATCATATGGTTACTAATTATGAAACTTGTAATTATTATTTTTCTAAAGGTGTTAAATATGCATATCTTTCTAATGAAATTACACTTGATGAGACTTTAGAGATAAATAAAAAGAGTAGTATTACTCCTATGTTTACTATGGTTAGCAAGCCTGTTGTTGGTACAAGTTTTAGACATTTACTTACTAATTATTATAAAGCTCATAATAAAGAGTTTAAAAATAATTTAAGTATCAAAGAGAGTAAAACGAAAGAAGAGTTTATAGTAAGTGAAGAAAATGATGGTACAACTTTTAGATTTAATAAGATTCTTAATAATACTAGATGCTTAAAGAAATTAAAAGATAATAATTTTCCATATCTTGTTTTTATAGAGGATTCTATAGATAGTGATAAATTTTATAGAGCATTAGATATTATAAATGATTATGTAAAAAATGATATTGATAATTTAAAGGATGTTTATGATCTTTTAGGAAGGAATACTGGCTTTTCATATAGAAAGACAATATATAGGGTGAAGAAGCATGAAAAAAATTGAGTTACTTGCACCTGCTGGTGATTTAGAGAGATTAAAAATTAATCTTCTTTATGGTGCTGATGCTGTTTATTTGGGTGGAGAAAAATATAGTTTACGTGCTAATGCAACTAATTTTACTTTAGAAGAACTTAAGGAAGGGTGTCAGTTTGCACACTCTCTTAATAAAAGAGTTCATCAAACTATTAATATTGTTTTTCATAACGAAGATATGGAAGGCGTTAAAGAGTATATTAAGGACTGTGTTTCTGCTGGCGTTGATGCTTTTATAGTTAGTGATCCTTTTATAATTAGTTATATTAAGAAAAATTTTCCACAGGTTGAAGTTCATCTCTCAACACAGAATTCTACTACTAATAAGAAAGCTGTTAAGTTTTTTGAAGATGAAGGGGTAGATAGAGTTGTTCTTGCAAGAGAACTTTCAAAGGATGAAATAAAGGAAATTGTTGATAGCACGAGTGTTGATATTGAAGTATTCTTGCAAGGTGCTATGTGCTCTCTTTTCAGCGGCAGATGTGCTCTTTCTTCTTATGTTACAAATAGAGATGCTAATAGAGGTGGATGTGCACAGGTATGCAGATTTGCTTTTAAGACAGATGGTGATGATTTCACGTTTGCATCTAAGGATCTTTCTTTAGCTTCTAGGATAAAAGATTTAATTTCAATTGGTGTTTCTTCACTTAAGATTGAAGGTAGGATGAGGTCTATTTATTATCTTGCAACTGTTATTAGTTCTTATAGAAAATTAATTGATGCTTATTATGATGGAAAGCTTGATGACAATGTGATAGAGCATGAAGCTAAAGTACTTGATAGAGTTGCTAATCGTGATACTTCTTTGCAATTCTTTAAAGGATATAATGATTATAATGATGAATATTTTACTGGAAGACAAGAGATATCAAATCAAGATTTTTTAGCTCTTGTTATATCATCAGATGGTAAATATCTTACTGTTTATGAAAAAAATTATTTTAAAAAGGGAGATGCTTCAGAAATATTTACTCCAACAGGTGAGGTTTACGACTATGTAATTTCAGATATTATATCTAAAGATGGGGTAGTCGATGTTGCAAGACATCCTGAAGAAGAACTCATGCTTCCTTTTGATAAAAAGATTCCAGAATATTCTATGATAAGAAAGAAGGTTATTTATGAATAATATTGAGAAAGCTAGAGAAAATTATTTATTAATTGATAAAACTTTATCAAAGTATGCTACTAAAAGTTTAGATTCAATTAGATTTCAGAAAGAAGAGTATGATTTAAGAACTCCTTTTGCTCGAGATGCTGATAGAATTCTTCATTCACTTTCATATACAAGATACATGAATAAAACTCAAGTTTATAGTTTTAAAGAAAATGATCATATTTCTAAAAGAATTGTTCATGTTCAGTTTGTTAGTAAAATTGGTAGAACTATTGGAAGAGCTTTAAGGCTTAACATAGATTTAATAGAAGCAATTGCACTAGGACATGATATTGGTCATACACCGCTTGGTCATTTTGGTGAAAGTGTTTTAAATGATATTTCTATGCGTGAACTTGGGGAGTCATTTGCTCACAATATTCAAAGTATGAGACATTTTATGTATGTTGAAAATAATGGAAAAGGTTTAAATCTTTCTGTGCAAGTTTTAGATGGCTTTATGTGTCATAATGGAGAGATTGTTGAAAATAAATATATGCCAGAAGAAAAAACTCCAGAAGAAGTTATGAGGGAGTATATGGATAGCTATAAAAATTTAAAGGAAGAGTCACGTCATGCACCTATGACACTTGAAGGTTGTGTTGTTAGAATTTCTGATATTATTGCGTATGTTGGAAGAGATATTGAGGATTCTATTGCACTCGGTCTTTTTAACAGAGATGATATTCCTAAAGATATAACTGATGTTCTTGGTAATAATAATAGAGATATTATTAATACAATCACTACTGATATAATAGAAAATTCTATGGATAAACCTTATATTAAAATGAGTGATAGAGTATTTAAAGCTTTATTTAAGTTAAAAGATTTTAATTATG
This sequence comes from uncultured Eubacteriales bacterium, assembly GCA_900320505.1. Taxonomy (GTDB): domain Bacteria; phylum Bacillota_I; class Bacilli_A; order RF39; family UBA660; genus UBA2730. The sequence goes on along the minus strand of ONSL01000066.1, from coordinate 390 downwards.
AAAATATTTATAGTAAAGCGATGAGTGATAGTGAAAAAGAATATTTTAAAGATGGAATTAACAAAGTTTATAATGAATTTTTAGATGATTTGGAAAATGAAAATAAAGATAGTTTAATTTATAAAATATTTTTAGATGAACAGGTCGATTCTTATAATAAGAATACTAGTAATAAGAGAAAAGTAATTGATTTTATTGCAGGTATGACTGATGATATGCTTGCTTATTTAGTTGCTAGTATTAATGAAAAATAGATAAATTATATTATTTGTCTATTTTTTTAAAACTATGAAATTTGCATTTTCTTTCATAGTTTTTGCCTTTTTGCATAAATAAATTTAATATAGTATATTATCGCCTAATCACAAAAGATTTTATTGTTCCAATGTC
>ONSL01000068.1 GCA_900320505.1 uncultured Eubacteriales bacterium | reverse complement strand
AACAAATCCATATATTGCTCTTTGTTATCTTTTTCCTTTTTTATTACTATACTTCTTTTTACTGGAAGAAACTCAAATCCCTCTGGTAATACTGGCTTTTCATTTGTGTGGGCTAAAATCATTTGTTCCTCAGAATTTTTCATATTTAACCGCATAATTTTGCGTATGTAATTCTTCATTTTGATTAATTTATAAAATCCATTTGTCTGTATGTCTATCTTTTATTTAAAACTTCATAACTATTGATATTAAATGTTTAGCAAAATATTCTTAATTCATTTATTTTCAGTCTTTTTCAAAAATTGCGGTTATAATATATAACTTACTATAATTATTTCAATTTTTTTATATCTTCTCCCATTATTTCTAGGTAATCTTTTTCAGCTTGTGTTAAATGAGTTTTCATATATTTATCATATTCTTCATGGGCTTTCTGTAATGCTTTTTCATGAGATATTGTACCTGCTCCTTCTAATATGTCTTTATGCGTCATTGTTAAAAATCCATCTAGTTCTTTTACCCATTCTTTCATTGTCATTGCATGCATATTTAGAGCATTAATTTCTGCAACATCTAAATATGCTGATACCATTTTATTTAATAAATCAAGTTCTCTTTCACTTAAATAATTTTTAGCAATTTCTGTTTCTGCTTTTGTTGGGATATTGCCTTTAAAGTTGGTTAGTCCTATATTTTCTTTCTCACTATCTACTCTATTAAATATCACCTCTGCTGCAGTATTACCATGTACTGCATAATGCATTTTGTTTTGAACCGTTTTAAAGAATTCTCTTGTTTGTTCATTTTTAGCATCATAATCAACACTAGTGGCATATATATCTAATATTTTTCTCCAAAATACTTTTTCAGATGAACGAATATCTCTAATTTTTTCTAATACTTCTTCAAAATATGTCCCACCACCATTATTTTTAAATCTTTTTACATTAAGATTGTATCCTTTTATTAAATATTCTTTTATTAATTTATTAGCCCATATTCTAAATTGAGTTCCACGAACTGATTTAACTCTATATCCTACAGATATAATTAAATCTAAATTATAAAATTTCGTTTTATAGTTTTTTCCATCTTTCGCAGTTAGTAAGGATTCCTTACTAACTGAATCTTCCTTTAATTCTCCTTCCTCAAAAATATTTTTTATATGCATTGTTATATTATTTCTAGTTGTATTAAATAATTCTGCCATTGAATTTTGAGTAAGCCATACATTTTCATCTTCAAGTCTAACTTCAATTTCAACTTGTCCATCATCAGTTGTATAAATTATAATTTCATTATTATTTTGTGTTAAATCATTTCCCAAATTGATTTTACCTCCACTATATTTTATATGAATTTATTATATTATCAGTTCGTGCAGCTCTTTTTCTTTATCTATTTATATCATTATCAATTATTTCTTTTGATCTTTCATTTGCATATTTTTCGCTTACACCATCTATTTGACCTCTTCTATTTGAAACACACTTATTCACGCCTTCAGATACATATAAAATAATATCTCCATCATCTAATAAAAATCCTATCTTTCCATTTGCTTTATTTAATTCCTTAAAATATCTAGCCATTTTATTATCCTTTGAAAATAATCCAACAAATTTAGGTGCTTCTTTTACTTCTTTAATCAGTTCTTCTTCTTTTTTTCTAACTAACTTGCCTGAAGCAAGTTTATATAATGTTCCATCCGAGCAGATGCCAAAAGAATATTCTTCTTTTTTATTATTTCCTAAAATCTTAATATCAGTGTTTATATCAGGAAATATATGCATACAATTTCCAAAATGAATAAATCCTGAAGTATTTGTTGCACCATTTTTTTTAGCATAAGTGGTACCAATTTTATAAGTATCTTTGCTAAATTCACTTATGGTTAGCCCATTGTAATTTATTGCTACAGTTCTCTGTAATGATTGTGTAAATGCAAGCAATGACGTTATATCTGGAATAAACGGTGTTATTTCGGCATATCTTCCTCTTTCAAATGCATCTTTTACTTCTGACTTAAACAAGCTGTCTTTTGCATCATTTGATGCATTTTCAATTTTTTCTACTTCTTTAAAATCTATTCCTCTATAAGCTAGGATTGTCTGCAAAAATAAATTATTAACATAATTAAAATTTTCTATGCTTTCTTTATCAAAGATCTTTGTAAATTCGTGACTAATTCCTCTATAATTTATTCCACTTAATTCACTCCTTTGGTGCTTCGATAGTTTTCTATATAAATAATTAGTTCTTTCATTATTATTCGATATAATTAAATCCACAATATCTTTTTCTTCAATTTTTTCTTCTCCAATTCTTGAGCTATCTTTTGAAATTTTAGCTTGTAAATCATCAAGTATTTCTTTTGGAATAACTGCTTTTTTTAAATAAAGTGCCTTCATATATTTTTCACAAACCAGAGCAATTTCTTCTGCTAATTTATTTTTCTTTAAATATAGTGTTTCTTTATCAAGCAATCCATCATCTTCAAAAAAATTAGATAATTTTAAATTATTAACTAAATAATTCCAATCATTATCAGCACCTCTTATTAAATCTTGTCCTTTTTTTATTCTATAATCCATGCTTTTTCACTCCTCTTTGTATAATACATAATTGCTATTTTATATTTTTTATAATTTATAAAATATATTATTTCCATAAACTAATAATGTTTATTTATCTTCTTGTAATTCTTTGGTGTAGTATAAAATATCATTTTCTTGTCTTATAAAACTATAAAATCCATTCTTTACAAAAAATGGTATATGTTCTCCAGTTGTACCTATTTTGATTCTTTTGTATTTTTGTTTATAATTTCCGCACTATTTGCTTTAAAAGTTTTGTTCCAAAACCTTGATGTCTATACTCTTTTCTTGTAATAAGCTCTTTTATTTCAACCTCTTTTGTTGATATGTGTGAAATGATGGCTAAAGATAATATCTCATCTTCTATTTTAATTCCATATATATCAAAGTCTTCTAAATTCGCTATTTGTGCAGGTTTTCCATTATCTTTTTCTTGCAAAATCTTATTAACTATTTCTATATCAGCAATCTTTTTTACTTCTAAAGGAGACCTTTTAATAAGCTTGAATCCTGTTGGTAATTCTGGTTTTGGTGGATTGGGGTTATTGTATCTACTTTCCTCGCTAAATACACATCCGCAATACTTTTGCATCTGCTTCTTTTGCCTTTTCGTGTCCTACCCAAAAGCCAACTCTAAAATCTCTATACAAAAATTCAATTCCAAATTCATTAGATAATTTTTCGCAATAGTGCTTAATAAAATCATGTTTCTGATAAATGTTTTTCGCAATAGTTTTTAATAAAATCATGTTTCTGATAAATGCTATATAATAAAGTCGTACTTACTGCATCATATCCGTTTTCTTTTGCATATTCAAACGTTTTCCTTAGTCTAATTGGATAACAATAATCTGCGCATCTGCTTTGCAAATTATTTATAGTGTTCTTGCAAAACTCTTCCAATCCATATTCATCTTCAATAATTAATTTAATATTAATTTTTTTTGCATATTCAATTAAACAATCTCTTCTTGCTTTATATTCTGGGATTATACCAATATAAAGTCGGTTCTATCCCTTCTTTTCTAAGTGTTTCAATGCAATATACACTGCAAGGTGCACAGCATGTGTGTAATAAAAGTTTCATGTTATCCCTCTATTTCTATAACTTTAATAATAATTTCTAACACATTTAATTTTTATATATTTAATACTAATTCTCAATACATTTAATTTCTATACATTTAATAATTTTTTCTAATACATTTTATTTCTATATATTTAATACTAATTCCTAAAAAATTTATTTTTTTATTTAATTCTTACTTAGTAGATAACAATAATCAAATTTTTCATACTTAAATCCTTTTTCAACTAGTGCATCAGCCTTTCTTTTATTATAAGTTAAATAAATAGCATTCTCATCTACATTATTTACATCTATAGTAATTTCTTTGTAATTGTTGAATCCTACAACCTCTTTATTTTCGAATAATAATTTTCGATTAAATTCTTCTGGTGTAATAGGGTTTTCATATATATCGTAAATATATAAAATTTTATCTCCATATATTTTTTTATTTGTATCTCCTATTTCTTTAAATGCTTTTACTGCTCCATTATCCCAAAATGGTTTAAAATCATATTTATGTTTAACAAAATATAATTGTAAAAATGATACAAATGATATTAAATAAATAATAAGCATAATGATAAATAGTTCTTTACGTTTTTTATATATATTTCTAAATGCAACTAAAACAAAATATGTAGCTGAAATAAATATTCCGTTTCCCTTGTTTGCATTAACTACTGTTAAAAGCATAACAACAAAATTAGAAATAAAATTTATCAACATAATAATGTCTAAATCTAAATCCAAATTCAAATCAATTGCTAAATCTTTGTTTGAATTCAAATCTAGATTTAAATCCGTATTTGAATTTAAATCTTTGTTTTGTTTTTTTCTTAGTTTCTTATCTTTATGTTCAGTTTTTCCATTGATATCTATTATCTCAAATATTAACCCAAGAAACATTCCAAATGTTCCTATGTAATATAAAGTTCCAACCTCTTTCAAAGAATTATAATTTAAATAATCACATAAGAATACATATCTCACTGTTGATAAATTTATCACAATATTATGAATGTTCAATTCTCCAGCTCTATAAAAAAATAATTTTTGAATTGTTATAAAAGAATAAATTGGCTTTATTATATCTCTTTGTACTAATTGTACTAAAATAAGTGGTATTGCCAGTATAATAAATGGAAATGCTAATGTCATTGCTTCTATTGCTTTTACCTTCTTTAATTTAATTAAATATAGTAACATTCCCAAGAGAAATATAGGAACTACAATATATGAAATCGCATAGGTATATAAAGTAATTCCAAATAGCAAACCTGCAATAAAATATTTAAGTATCTTTTTATTTGCATCCATTACTGCTTTACACAAAGCATATACTGAAAACAATAAGAATGGTGAAAATAAATATGATTCTAGTGCCCAACGTGATTTCATTATATGCCAAGGTGAGATAGTAACTAATAGCATAAATAAAAGTGATTCCTTCTTACTTCTAAACTTATTGACTAACAAATATGCAACAACTACTTCACACATACTAATAATTAATGCTGGTATTCTTATTATTATGTTGTTGTAACTTCCAAAAATCTTTATTAAAATTGCTGTTAAATATGTATATAGTGCGTTTTGTCCACCCCCAAAATTTGTGAAATATACTGGAAATTTATTTTGAAATCTATCTGTTCCATAATTTGCAATACAATATGCATCATATGTCATTCCCGCTTCATCACAATTTATTCCAGTAGGTATCTCCCCTAACTTAAATGTATTCAATATTAAGGCCAATATAAATATTAGCACCCATATCACTTTATAATTTTTCTCAATAAAATCACCAAAATTAATTACTGATTTGTTTATCCTATCCATATTCTCACATTCCCTTTATATTTATTTTTATTTTAT
>ONSL01000069.1 GCA_900320505.1 uncultured Eubacteriales bacterium | reverse complement strand
AGTTTTTTACTAGCTCGATTTTTGTTACCGTTATGGTCAACTAGTTCTTTGATAACTTCGTATTTTTCTTGTTCATTCATTCTTAATTTTACCTCTTTCGTTTTTTCCACCTCAGTGGAGTATTATATATTAACTTGAGACATTTTCAAAAGTTAACACTTAAGACATTATCATAAATTAATCATAGATTTATATATAATATAAAGATTTTTTCTTTTTTTTTAATTTTTATTATGATATAATATATTGTATAAGATAAAAGGATAAAGGTGGCTAGTGTATTTCTTTATTGGAGGTACACATGAAAGCAGAAAGAAAATCAAATTTTGAACTGTTAAGAATAATCTCTATGCTCATGATTATAACTTGGCATATTATTTTTCATGGCAATGTTCTTGCAAATACACAAAATCCGATTTTATATTTTTTAGTAGAAATATTAAAATTTATAATAATTATTCATGTAAATTTGTTTGTACTAATAACAGGGTATTTTAATTGCAAATCAAAATTTAAATTAAAAAAATCACTTAAGCTAGTACTTGAAAGCGTATTTTATTATCTTGCAATATGTATTATCTTTCAAAAGATAGGTTTAGTGAAGTTTTCAGCAGCGAATTGGATTAGAAATATATTTGTAAATTCATACCAAGATTATTGGTTTTTATCAAATTATATAGTACTTTATTTTTTATCACCATATATAAATAAATTCATAAACAATTCTACCCAAAAAGAACATAAAAGATTGTTATTGATAATGTTAATATTATTTTCAATGATTCCATACTTAACTGGAAACAAAGAAAGTGGTTTAATTTTTTCAAATAACGGATATACATTATACAACTTTACTTTTTTGTATATAATCGGAGCTTATTTTAGACTTTATCCTTTAAAAAATAGTTATCATTTTAAAAAGATGAGCACAAAGAAATATAGAATAGTACTTATTTTAATTTGCTTTTGTTCAATGCTTACAAATTACTTGCTATATAAGACGTCTTTTGACTTGTCAAAAATATCAAATTCATTCAATGAAGTATTTGAAAACTTCATTATAGAATCAACAAATTATGAGAATCCATTTATAATTTTACAAGCTGTTTCATTTTTTTTGTTCTTTGAAACATTAAATATAAAAAATTCTAAAATAATAAATAGGATTGCATCAACGACTTTAGGAATATATATGATTCACGATAATACGCTAATAAGAGGTAATATTTATAGATGGTTAAAAATAAATAATGGTCCAATTTATAGTACATCTTTTATCTTTTACATTTTATTGTCAGCAATAATTATATTTGCAGTATGTATGATAATTGATTTTATAAGGCAATTTCTTGTTTTTATAATAAAAAAGACTACATTATATAAATGGCTTAGAAGTAAAATATCAAATGCTCTAAAGGACTTTTAGTTTAAATGATATTAAAAATATGCTAAAATATAAAATAGGAGATGATTAATTTGAAAATATTAGTAACAGGTGGACTTGGATATATAGGAAGTCATACAGTAGTAGAACTACTTAATAATAACTACGATGTAGTAGTTGTAGATAATTTATATAATGCATCACTTGATGTAAAAGATTCAATAAAGAAAATAACTGGAAAAGATTTCACATATTATAATATAGACTGTACAAATGAAAAAGACATGGAAGAAATATTTAAAAAAGAAAATATTGATGCAGTTATACATTTCGCAGGATATAAAGCAGTAGGCGAAAGTGTAGAAAAACCTATAATGTATTATAGAAATAATTTAGATTCTACACTAACATTACTTGAGTTAATGAAGAAATATAATGTAAAGAAATTTATATTTAGTAGTAGTGCAACTGTATATGGGACTCCTGAAAAATTACCACTTACAGAAGATTGTAAGACAGGAGATGCAACTAATCCATATGGTGAAACAAAGATAATGATTGAAAGAATATTAACTGATGTATATAAGAGTGATAATTCTATGAGCATTATTTTATTAAGATACTTTAATCCAATAGGATCTCATAAGAGTTACTTACTTGGAGAAAATCCTAATGGAATACCTAACAACCTAATGCCATATATAGTACGTGTTGCAGATGGTGAACTAGATCATTTAAGTATTTATGGTGATGATTATGACACTCCTGATGGAACAGGAGTAAGAGACTATATTCACGTAGTTGATCTTGCTAAAGGACATATTAAAGCATTAGAAAAAGCTGATAAAGGTCCGGGATTAAATATATATAATTTAGGTACAGGTCATGGATACAGTGTTTTAGACATTGTAAAAACATTTGAAAAAGTAAATAATGTAAAAGTTCCATATGAAATAGTTGGAAGAAGAGCAGGAGACATTGCAGCATGTTATGCAGATCCATCTAAAGCAGGAAAAGAATTAGGATGGAAAGCAGAATATACACTTGATGATATGTGTTTAGATAGTTATCAATATATATTACATAAAAATAAATAATTTATATGCTCAAAATTTAAAATATATTATGTAAAAAAACAAAAGATAAAAAGGAGGAAAAGTATGAAAAATAAAAAGAATTTATTATTAAAATTCACTTTTGCACTATCTTTTTTGCTTTTCCCAAATATAGTAAATGCAAGTTCTGAAAAATATATTGATGGATACTGGTACCTATATGACAATAGTGGCAATAAACTAACTGGATTTCAATATATACAAAATCTGAATAAAACATGTTACTATGATTTGAATGGTCAAATGCAATATGGAGAAAGATTAATAGATGGATACTGGTACTATTTTCAACCAGGAACAGGAAGAATGACTACCGGATTTCAATATCTAAAAGATGGAAATAAAACAGTATATTATAATGAAAATGGACAGATGCAATATGGATATAAATCCATAAATAATAACAATTATTATTTTGATTTATCTCTTGGTAGCATGATGACAAATACATTAATAAATGTTAATGGAAAAAATATATATTTTAATAATGAAGGCAAAGAACAAAATGTTATGGGTCAGATGTTTATAAATAACCATTGGTATTTATTTGATAAGGATGGAGTTATACAAACTGGATTCCAATACATAAAAGATCAAAACAAGACAGTATATTATAATGAAAAAGGCGAAATGCTGTATGGATTTCAAAAAATAGGAGATAGCTATTACTTCTTTGACTACAATACAGGAGCAAGATATAGTGGGGAATTAATTATAAATGGACATTGGCATTTA
>ONSL01000072.1 GCA_900320505.1 uncultured Eubacteriales bacterium | reverse complement strand
TGCAACAACATGGACAGGTAAAGTAGGACTTATGTATCCATCAGATTACTTATATGGAACATCAGGTTCATCAAGTGTAAGTAGAGCAACATGTTTAAGCACTTCTGCATATGGTACAAATAGCAACTGGTATAATTGGACTGGAACGTTAGGAGATAGCAGAAATGGTGGACCATGTGCACAGAATGATTATTTATTTGATAGTGGTTATTGGCAATGGACTATAACCCCTTACTCGGGCACTTCCGACTACGTGTTCACCGTCAACGGCACGGAGTTCGCCCAGCAGTCTTCCTGAAGTCCTCAATCTCAATATCTGGAGGCTCAGGAACAGCATCTGATCCATACACCTTGACTGGTTGAAACCGAGGTGTAGAAACGAACAAAATCTTCAATCTTTCCAGGCAGTAACCCTCTCAAGAAGGATAAAGTATATGGGGACACCCTTTCCCCAAGTACATTTGTCCTTGCACGCGAGGATAAAAAGAAATAATATACTAGGCTTTAGAGTCCGTGCTTGGCGGCGAAAGTCGCTCGGCACGGCGAGTTAGAGCTTATGATTTAGAGGTAAATAATTCATGCGTAAAAGATATAAAAGAAGAAACAATACAATGTATATTAATATGTATGAAATACCAAACAAGTATTATGTAATGAAAGCTTTAAAACCAGATTATCTTGTATTATGTACATATAAGAAAAATAAACTTGGATTAACAAGTTATGGTGTTGATGGTTTGCTTTTAAAATATATTTGTGAAAATTGTTTTGATGAATTAAATACTGATAGAAGAAAACTTTATGAGAAGTTAAAAGAGTTAAATATCAATTTCTTAATCATAGATGGAATAAGAGAAGAGTTTGTTCATAAGTATGAAGTTAATAATTATGGATCGTATCTATATACAGCAATCCTTAATTATATAATTTCAGAATAATTAATGGAATAAACCATTTTGGTTTGTTTAGGTTAAACATGATTGGGCTTTGCATTTGTTTCCAATTGCCTTTAGATTTGCTTTAGACTCGTTTTGGATTTTCCCCTTACTCGGGCAACTCCAACAACGTGTTCAACGTCAACAACAACGGCAACGTGAACAACAACAATGCGAACAACACGAACAGCAACAACGGAGTTCGCCCAGCAGACTACATGATAATTATCAGTAGTTTGCCATAGAATTTTTCTATGTGCAGGACCATAAAACGAGTGTTATTAGTTTCTCGTAGCTAGTAAGAGAATCATGGAAGACAATGTTTAACCTTGGATGAAAATCCTAAATAAACTATGTGACGAGGAGGCATACGTGCCAAGTCTATAACCACATAACATTATTCTTATTTAAGAAGGGAAAATCCCTTCTTAAATTATATTTATAGGAGACTATATGAATGATTGTGTATTTATTTATAAATTTGGTAATATGTTTTATGTAGAGGGAAATGATGCAATTGTCATTCATTTTATTCTTAATTATAAAATAAATAATAATAAAGTTTATTTTAACAATTTAAATAAAGTAATTAAAACCCTTAATGACAAAAAAATAAATTATAAGTGTAATAATAAATTCGTTAAATTTAAAAACAATAATTATAATTTTTATTATAGTAATGGAGAAAATAAAATTAAACTTTATTATTTAACTAAAGATCTTAAAATAAAAATTAATTCATTGAACGTAGAAGATAAAATAAAATTATTTAATAAAATTGAGAAGTTTGTTAATGAAAGATGATGAATTTAAATTAATATTACATATTAAGAATTTATGCTTTTTAGTAATGGATATTACTAAAATTTTTCCAAATAAAGAAAAAGCTTTAAAAGATAATTTTATAAGTGAATGTTTTAAATTATTAGAAAACACTTATAGTGCTAATATAATTAATTTAAATGATAATAGAAGAAGATTAGTTCAAGAAAAAATACTTGTAAATATTTATATGATTGATTTTTATTTAAGTGTTTCATATCATTATGGCTTTATAAGTTCAAGCAATTTTAAGAAAGTAACAAATTTATTATCTGAAGTTAGTAAAACTGCTAAGGGATGGATGAAGTATGGAAAAAGCTAATGAAAGAGAAGTATTTAATTTATACAATAAATGGCTTAGACCAAGAATAAAAAATAAGAGTGCAAAGATAAATTTTGAAAGGCAAATCTCTGAAGGCATTAATCTTGCAGCCACTTATATTAATGATCCATATCATAGAATAAATAGATATCATATATTTAAAATATATGAACCCAAAGAAAGACTTATTATGTCTTTAAATATTCCTGAGAAAATATGCAATCATTATTTTACAAGAAATGTTTTAATGCCAAAACTTGAAAAATATTTAGATCCAAGAAATTGTGCTACTAGAAAAGGTATGGGAACAGAGTATGCTATTAGTCTTGTAAAGAAGTATGTTAACAAATTGAAAAGTGATAAGTTTTATGTTTTAAAAATTGATATATCAAAATATTTTTATAATATTGATCATAAAGTATTGAAAGATATGTTAAAGGATATTTTAACAAAAGATGAATATATAAGACTTTGTAATTTACTTGATAGTACTAATAGATCATATATAAATAAAAATATTATAAATATTGGTGTTAATCTTCCAACATATAAATATGATAAAGGTCTTCCAATCGGCAACTTATCTAGTCAAACACTTTCTGTATTTTATTTATATAAATTAGACCACTATATAGTTCATAATCTCCATTTAAAATATTATGTTAGATATATGGATGATTTTTTAATATTTAGTAAAGATAAAGATTATTTAAAGAAGTGTTTAGATACAATAACTAAAAAATTAGAAGAATACTATAAACTTGATATAAGTCCTAAAAAGACTTTTATTATTGATGGCGATTCTTTTAATTTTTTAGGATATCATTTTTATGTAAATAGAAAGAAAAATAATAAATTAATTGTTTCTTTAAGAAAAGAAACAAGAGATAAAATAAGAAAAAATATGAAAAGAATAAGATGTGAATATAGGAATAATATTATTTCTTTTGAAAAAGCATACGAAAGTGTAAGCAACTACTTATATTCTTATGGTTACAGTTATGACAAAACTAGAAATTATTTTGATAAATATTTTTGTTAGGGGCTTATTATGAATAAAATTGAAAGTATTTATAAAAATTTTAAAGAAAAAAATAAAGATACTATTGTTATTATTAAGAATGGAATATTTTATTATACTTATAATGATGATGCTATAATTCTTTGGAATTTATTTGATTATAAAATTAAAGATGATAATGAATTAGGATTTGGAAGTAATTCATATAGTAAAGTTTTAAGTAAAC
>ONSL01000077.1 GCA_900320505.1 uncultured Eubacteriales bacterium | reverse complement strand
ACTTTCTGGATGGTCATTTAATATGTTTTCAGGTACTGTTGGATCATATGCCCAACTTGATTCTCCGCCTTCTATGGTTTTATAAATTGTACCCTTTGCAACTTGAATTTGTGAACTATTATCATTAGGAACTTTTTTTTCATTTGCTTTACTATCTTTACTTTCACTATTGTTTCCTGTTTCTACTTGTGTTGTTGGAGTTTCTTCTATTATAGGAGTTTCAACTATTTCATTTGCATCTGCAATTTCTACAACAGTATTAGTTTCTGGTTGTTCTACTATCGTATTTACTTGTGCAATACCTTTATGTTCATTATCATTGTTTTTCATATTTGGTATTATAATTGTAGCAAGTATAATAGCACATGTAGGAAGCAGTGCAAGTTTAAATATTTTATTATATGATATTGATTTCTTATTAACACTATATAATACTTTTTGATAATTTCTTTCTTTGCTAAATTGCTCTTGCAGAATATCTTTTACTTCCTTATCTAACATTGTAATCATCTCCTTTCTTAAATTTGTCCTTTAATTCTTTTTGTGTTCTGTATAAATGATATTTCTTTTATAGGAATATCAATAACATAGTATAGATAAAAGATTTTTGCTGTTAGTTCATTCTTGCTTTTTAAATAATTCCAAACTTGCAAAACATTATCTTTAGTTATTATATCTTGTTCTATGTCTATCTCATTATCACGATATTGGTCTAAATTTTCATTTTCAGACTTAATATGATAAATTACCTTTGATGAAGAATAATGGCTTTTAATTTTGTTTTTAGCAATTCCTATAATATAACTTTCGCTATTTATATAATTCTGTGTATGTATCCTGAATTATATCGTTTACGTCATCTAGATTTCTACAATGGCATATTGTGTACTTTAATATGCTTTTATATGTGTTGTTGTATAGAAATTCAAATGTTTCTTTTGTAATTTGAGTACCCATTTTTTTATCTCCTTTCACTTAGTAGTGTGAAAATAAATCAAAAAAGTTTCATTTTTCTACTAAATTTTATACTAAAATTATAAAAAATAATAGCATTTTTAGATGTTCGACAAATTTCTACAAACTTTTCACTTAAAATTTGTTAGAATATATAAAAGGAGAGTGGTTTTATGAATTGTAAAATACCTTTAAAAAAACTAAAGGAAACTGCAAGACTTGAAAAACTAATTAAACAAAATGCTCCTGAAGAAAAAATACTTAAACAAAGTCAGAAATTAGACAGATATGTACTTATCCAATATAAACAAATGAATAAATATAATAATAAACAGCAAAAGAAGCTAGTTGGTTAGCTTCTTTCTTCATTTTCTTGTTTTTCAAATATTTTTGCTTTTAATATCATTCTAGATATTCTTACTTGATCTGATAATGGAATATCCCATCTACTACCTGCAATAGATTTTTTTATTTTAAATTCCTGTGTTGGCTCTCCTAATAATTTGTTTAGTTGTTTTTGCAATGATACCTTATTTGTATATATTGAAAAGATATTATCTTTATATAAAACATTTATATTTGTTTCTTCTTCTGTTTTGTTTGGTTCTTTATAAATTTTATCTTTCATATTTAATATTACATTCCCCTTATTTTAGTCATAAATGAATTATAACACATTTTCATTTGAATGTATATTAACTTTACCACTAAAAATATAAAATGCCTTAAAAACGATTTTCGTAAATTTCTCAAAATAAAAAATGGCCTATTTTATAAATAAGCCATCTAATCTTAAATTTTATAAATTTTTAATTGCTTCTATGATTATATATAATGCTCTAATTTTATCAGCATCTAATTCTTCTATTTTCTCAGATATTTCAATTTTACTTTTTATGTCAGGGTTAGTAATAAAATCTTTATATAAAATGTTAGGAGTAATGCCTAAAGTATTCATTAAATCAATATCTGTCTTTTTACTTGTTCCATCTTTTGCAGTTTCAAGTTGTGAAATAGTTTTTGTTGATTTTGAAAGTTCTTCTGCAAGTTTTTCCTGTGTCAATTTATTTTTTATTCTATATTCTTGAAATATTGCTCCTAGAACTCTATTTATTTGTTCATTAGTTACGTTTTCCATACTCAACCCTCCTTTAAGCATTATTATAAAGAATAAAGGGCAAAATATACATAACCCACTGACTAGATAATTTGTTTCGTACTTTTTTCTACTTGAAACTTGAATATATGAGTAAATTGTGCTACTATATTTTATAATATTATATGTAGTAATTAACTACATATAATACGAAATTTAAGTATAAATATGTAGTAGTTGACTAGATATAGGAAAGGCGGATATTAATTATGGAAAAAGCAACAGGAATAGTAAGAAAAGTTGATGAACTAGGTAGAATAGTTATACCAAAAGAAATTAGAGAGCAATTTGATATACAAGAAAAAGACTCACTTGAAATTTTTGTTGAAGGTAATTCTATTATATTTCAAAAATACGAAAGGTCATGTATTTATTGTGGTAGCACAAAAAAATTGAGTACATTTAAAGGCAAGTTAATATGTCATAAGTGCATGGAAGGAATTACAAAGAAATTTATAATAAAATAAAGAAAAGAAGTTCAATCCACTTTTTTAAAAAAATTATACATTTTATATAAATCTAAAATTATGTGTTTTCTTATGTTATCCATAATGATTTTATAAATATTAATAGAGCAATTTATATAAAACTATTATACTCCAATGAATTATTAATACTAAAATCGATAATATATTTTTTTTGTGTTTACTATAAGTTTCGTTTATTTGTATTCTTAAATACATTATATATACTACCAAACCTAAAATAAATGCTGATATGTTTTCAAAAAATATTATAGTTATCCATGATAATATTGAATAAAGATATGCTATTTTATAATTATTTTTTTCATCAAAATAACACTTCTTTTCTGATTCTTTAAAGTAGCCATCTACCGCAATATCTATAGTATTATTCTT
The DNA here is from genome assembly GCA_900320505.1 of uncultured Eubacteriales bacterium. GTDB lineage: Bacteria > Bacillota_I > Bacilli_A > RF39 > UBA660 > UBA2730. The sequence goes on along the minus strand of ONSL01000077.1, from coordinate 602 downwards.
AATCATAAATACTACTTTCTCACCATCAATCTTAAGTAATCCATGTACTCCTGTAAGATATGAATTTAACATTGTTACTTTTTTAGGTAAAACAATTAGTTTATTATTTACAAAAATATCAATTGGATCTGTTAGACCTTTAATTATAAATTTTATTTCATATTCATTATTATTTATTTTTATTTGAAATCTTTTTTCTTTTATCATACTATAGTCTCCTTATAAATTCAAATTAATAGTTTTGTGTTCTACTTATAATTCATATTTTTCTAAACTATTAATTCTTATTTCTTCAAATTTAGAATTTCTATTATTACTTTTGTTTGTATGCTTGGTGAATCATTTTTTGCATATCTCATTACAATCTTGTTAACAAGCGATAAATTACTATTTTTCTTTATCCAACAAGTTAACAATATTACAATATTGTTTACATTGTAATAACTGCTATCTTTAACAAGAGTATATTACAAAATAAATAATAAAAAAAGACCTATCCCCATATAAAATGTAACCTATAAAGAGGACTGTTAAAAAAAGACAGTCTCCTTTATAGGTTTTTATTATGTTTTGTTGTATAATATAAGAAGGTAGGTGAAATA
>ONSL01000081.1 GCA_900320505.1 uncultured Eubacteriales bacterium | reverse complement strand
GAAAAAATTTATTATACAGAAGAAGTAGGATATGCAAAAATAAATTCAAAAAATGAGTATAAGCCATATGCTTATGTTGATGCATTCTCAAGTAGTGCACTAGAAAATCTAGTTGGAAATGTAGTAAAAGGCCGCCTTCCAAAAAATGAAAATGAAATAGTAATTCCAAGTACTTTAAAAACAAATGGAAGATTAGAATTAAAAGTTGGAGAAACTATTACACTAGAAGTTGGAACAAGAGTATTAGATGGAAGTAAATTAAACCAAAGTAATCCTTATAATGAAGATGCGAAAGAAAATATAAACAATACTACTGAGAAAAAATTTAAAATAGTAGGAATAACAAAAAGACTTGGAACAAGTATTGAACCAATAGATGCACCTGGCTACACATTTATAACGTATCTAGATGAAAACAAAAAAAGTAAAAATACAAATATTTATGTTAGATACAAAGAAAAATACATAAAAGATGCATATAAATTAACTGCAGATATTCTAGGAGTAAATAGAAACATCTTTGAAAAATCAAATGATATAAATAAGGTATCAGATTTAACAAATGAAGATTATGAAGAATTAAGTAAAGCAAGATATGAATATACAATAAATGAGCATTTATTAAGAGCCGAAACTGATCCATTAAAAATAAGTGATAATACATATCTAGCAATAGTTGCAGTAATAGTTATTATAATTATAATTTTTACATCAGTATTTTGTATAAAATCAAGTTTTGACATATCAGTATCAGAAAGAATTAAGCAGTATGGACTTTTAAAGAGTATAGGAGCAACTAAGAAACAAATAAAGAAAAATGTACTTTATGAGGGATTCATATTAGGATTAATTGGTATTCCACTAGGAATAATAATTGGAATACTTGCAAGTATGATACTAGTTGTAGTAAGTAATTACTTCATGAAGTTAACTTTAACATATTCATTTTCAATACTTTCAATATTAATAACTATAATACTTGGAATTTTAACTATATATTTGTCAGGAATAAGAGTAGCAAATAAAACATCAAAGATATCACCTCTTGAATCTATTAGGAATGAAAATAATATAAAAATAAAAACAAAAACTTTAAGAACACCAAAAATAATAAGTAGACTATTTGGAATAGGCGGAACAATATCTTATAAAAATATAAAGAGAAATGGGAAAAAATATAGAGTAACAATACTAGGAGTTATTATTGGAGCAGGAACAGTAATTGCACTTTCAGAATTTGTTAATTTAGCATTTAATAATGTATCATCAAGAGTAAATGTAAGAAATTTTAACCTATCTTTAATAGGAGAACCAGAAAGCGAAAGTTCTCTAAAAAAATACATAGAAACGACTAAACTAGAAGACATAAAGGGATTTCATTTAAGAAAATCTAAAGACTTTGAAACAGAACTTTATTATAGTAAAGATTTTAAGAAAAAGCTTGGTGAAAGCGAAGGAAAGGACACAGCGGTAAATGTAATATCGATTGAAGATAAAGAATATGAAAGTTATATAAAAGAACTAGGATTAGAATATAATTATGTAAAAGATAAGGGAATACTTCTTGACTTCGATAGTGAATATGAAAAATCTAAAAATGAGTTAATACATAATTATAACGTAAAAGCTGGGGATACTATCAATATAAAAAATCAAGACAGTGATAATTATTATGATATAGAAATAATCTCAATTCCAAATACAAAGCCATCATCACTTGACGAAAAAGGATTAGATATAGAGGGAATATTAGTAAGTTCTGAGTTGTTTAGAAAAATTACAAATGATTCAAGTGCATATAATATTCAAATAGAATATAATTCTGTTAATCCTAATAAAACACAGGATGAAATAGAAAACATTTTAAATGGTGAAAATTTTAATTTAACAAATGAAAAAGAAATAAACGAACAAAATAGAAACTTACTTACACTAGTACGCATATTCTTGTATGGATTTATAACAGTAATAGCTTTAATAAGTATAACTAGTACAATAAATATAGTTACAAGTAACGTAATGTTAAGAAGTAAAGAATTTGCATCATTAAAATCTATTGGTATGACGAAAAAAGAATTTGATAAAATGATTAAATTAGAGGGAACATTTATAGAAATAAAATCATTATTTTATGGAATCATTTTTGGATTAATACTATCATATGTGATTTATTATTTCTTTAATAGAGGTGAAGCAGTAACATATTATTTTCCGTTAAAAGAAATAATAATACTAATAATAGTTGTAGTTATACTTATTGATTTAATAATGAAGTATTCTGAAAAGAAAATAAATAAACATTAATTGAAGATAATGTTGGAATTATAGATGGTCTTAAATTCACCTTTGAAAAAAATAATTATAATTTTAATTACACCACTAATGTGTCTGATACAGAAAACTATTTAGACAAAAAAAGACCAAGTCTAATAATACTTGATATAACACTTCCTGATGGTAATGGATTTGACCTTTATGAAAAATATATAAAGACTTTAAATATACCAGTAATATTTTTAACAGCAAAAGATGATTCTGATGACATAGTAAAAGGATTAGATTTAGGTGCAGAAGATTATATAACAAAACCATTCAGTACAAAAGAATTACTCGCAAGAGTAAGAAAAGTTCTAATGAGGAGTTTTAAACAATCTAAAATTAAAGTAAAGGATGTAACATTCAATATTGATAAAATGATAATTTATAAGAATGGTAAAGAATTGAATATGACACCATTAGAAATAAAGATAGCAAACCAATTATTTTTAAATATAAATAAGGTCGTAAAAAGAGATGAGCTACTAGACTTAATATGGAGAGAGACAGGAAATGATGTAGATGATCATACATTAACTGTTTATATGAAAAGAATAAGAGAAAAATTAGGAGATAATATAATTATTACAATAAAAGGAATTGGATATAGGATTGATGAAAATGAAAAATAAAATAAATTTAAAAAAGTATTTAAGCATATCTATAATAGTCATTATAATCTTTTTATGTATTGTGTTATTGATAAGCTATGAAGAGTATAAAACCTATAATCAAAACTATAACAAAAAAATATATTCCATATTAAATATAGTAAAAGAAAAATATCCTAAAGTTACTGAGGAGGAATTAATAGAAATATTAAATAGCAACAAGAAAAAAAATATGAATTTTTTAAGGAAATATGGGATAGATGAAAATGATGTACTTATAAGTACAAATGAGAAAAGTTATGCAGTATTTATCATAATAAATGAAATGATAATTATATTTTTAGGAATAACATTGATTATTATTAATTTAAAGTATGAAACTAAAAAAGAACGTGATATAAAAGAAATAGAAAATTATATAGAAGAGATAAACAATGGTAACTATAAATTAAATATAGATAATAATACAGAAGATGAACTATCAATACTTAAAAATGATGTATATAAGATAATGATAAATTTGAAAGAAACAAGAGATATATCAATAAATGATAAAAATAAAATTAAAGAAATGGTTGAAGATATTTCGCATCAAATAAAAGAAGTTGAAAGAATAAATTCATTAGTTAAATCTTTACTTACGCTTGCAAGACTTGATACTAATAGTATTGAGTTTAATAATAAAGAAACATTTTTAAATAAAATAATAGATGAAAGCATTGATAAAGTAAAACTATTAGCAGAACTTAAAAATATAGAAATTAAAAAAGAAGTAGATAAAAATATAAAATTGATAGCAGATTTTAATTGGCAAGTGGAAGCAATCTCAAATATATTAAAAAATGCAGTAGAACACTCTAAAGAAAAAGTAGAAATAAAAGTAGAAAACAATAAAATATACACAGAAATAAAAATCATTAATGATGGAGATATCATTAATAAGAAAGATTTAAAACATATATTTGAAAGATTTTATAAAGGAGAAAATTCAAAACCTGATAGTATAGGAATAGGATTGGCTCT
>ONSL01000083.1 GCA_900320505.1 uncultured Eubacteriales bacterium | reverse complement strand
AAAAAGTAAGGAGTAAATATGAATAAAAAAAGAAGAACAAAAACTATAACATCAATAATATTATCTTTATATTTATTAATAATGATAGTATTAATAATAAAAGGTATGTTAACACCTACTAGTATATATCCGACAGATTCTATGGGAACAACTGTGTTGTCATGGCTAGAAACTTTTGCACAAGCAAAAGGATTTGCATTATACATGGGAGGATTTATAATACTAATAGCATTAATAATATGTTTAATACTATTTATAAAATCATCTAAAGATACCAAACTAGAAAAGAAAGACAAAATAATAAATATAATTGGACTAGTATACGTATTAATAATTATAATATTAATAATATATACACTAATATCTTGCAACCTAAGTTACTCTAAAATGTTTTCAAATAATTTTATGTTAGAAGAAACCGGAATTAGTTCATGGATAGGATTTTTTGGAAGAGAACTTGCATACTTAATGCTAGATTTTGGATTTTCATTCATAGTTGCATTTATACTTACAATATTTTCATATGAAGATAAAAAAACTAAAAAATAAAGTTATAAACAAAACTTGTGCATAAAATTTAGCACAAGTTTTTATTTTAATATTTTATTAACAATTTTTGTTGAAAACTATTTATTTTCATCTATTAATTTAATAAATTTCTTCTCTTTTAAAGGAATAGATACAAGAAGTGGATTGATATTTTCCCAGCAGTAGAAATTAAATCTAACAAATCTTTAGCAGGAATTTCTGCAATTTGATCAGGAGAATCAAAGTTATCAAAAATAGCACAAGAAGTAGCACCGAACATATTAGAAAAAGGCTTGCTATTCTTATCTGCAATAACTAAACCTGAAAAAGATAAATAAAGAATTGGTCATAGAAATCACCACCTTTCTAAAGAAAATAGAAACAGCTTCTGAGTTAGAAGAATATGACTAATAAGATAGAAACAGTCTTAAATAGTAAACACCAAAGTATTTTTTAACCAATAAAATAAATTTTAATTATAAGTTAAAAATAACTTACAAAATATATTATACGAGGAGAAATAAAATGAACAATTTAGAAGGAAAAGTAGCAATAGAAACAGATATTTGGAAAGTACCAGGACTTACTGAAGAAGAGTCTAAAACTCAAATGAAAAAGACAACTGCAAGCATTCCATTAAAAAGAATAGAATCTATTGAAGATATTGGAAATTGTGCATTATTCTTAGTCAGCAAAGATGCATCATATGTAACACAATCTATATATGCAATAGATGGTGGAATGGGAGTTTAAAAGCCCTTTTTTCTTCATTTTTTTGATTACGAAATAAATTACAGAATAAGTTGAAAATAATGGAACATTGTGATAAAATCATTACATGAAAGTGTAGAATTCTACATTATTGTGTAATGGAGGAAACCATGAAAAGGATTGAAAGAAATTATTATTTAAAAAAGTTAGTAAATGCAGAAGATAATGGTTTAATTAAAATAATAACTGGAGTCAGACGCTGTGGAAAATCATATTTGTTGAATAAAATTTTTTATGATTATCTAATTAATGAAGAAAAAATAGAATCAGAAAATATAATCCAATTAGATTTGGATAAAAAGGAAAATGCAATATATTTAAATAGCGATGAATTATATAAGTTCTTAAATTCAAAAATAAATCTAAAGGATCGAATTTATATTCTACTTGATGAAATTCAATTAGTAAATAATTTTGAGAGTGTTCTTAATAGTTTTATAGACTATGATAATATAAATATATATGTAACAGGAAGCAACTCAAAATTTTTATCAAAAGATATAATAACAGAATTTAGAGGGAGAGGATATCAAATAAGCATGTATCCACTTTCATTTGCAGAATACTATAGTGCCATGAATGAAGATAAATATAAAGCGTGGCAAAATTATTTAATGTATGGAGGTATGCCTTTTACATTATCTCTAAAAGGCGATAACGACAAGTCTAACTATCTAAAAAATCTTTTTAAAGAAGTATATGAAAAGGATATAATTGATAGATATAAATTGCAAAAGAGCGATGCTTTAGAAAATTTAATTAGTATTCTTGCATCAAATATAGGTTCATTAACTAATCCAACAAAATTATTTAAAATATTTGAAGCAAAAAAAATAAATATATCAAATAAGACAATTAATTCATACATAAATTATTTAGAAGAATCATATTTAATTAGCAGGGCAGAAAGATATGATATAAAAGGAAAAAAATTTATTGATAGTCCCTATAAATATTATTTTACAGATTTAGGTCTTAGAAATGCTAGACTTAATTTTAGACAGATAGAATTTACACATTTGCTTGAAAATGCAATATATAATGAGCTAGTTATAAGGGGATATAATGTCGATGTTGGTATTATTGAAAAAGTTGAGAAGTATGATGGAAAAAGTGTAAGAAAAACATATGAAGTAGATTTTATATGTAATCTTGGTGAAGAAAAAATTTATATTCAATCGGCTTATTCTTTGCCAAATGAAGAAAAATTCAATCAAGAAAAAAAATCATTAGAAAATATAGACGATTCCTTTAAAAAAGTTATAATAGTAAATGACATATTACCTAAATCAAAAACAGAAGAAGGGATTATAATAATGAATGTCATAGATTTTATGTTAGATAAAAATAGTTTAAACATATAGAATATCAACTTCGCAATTATTGTAACTGGGTGTCCAGTCGCTCCTATAACAGAAATGAAAATAGAAGATTATAATAAAGTATTTGATTTAGACGTTAAAGCAGTTGTTGATATGACAATTCAAAGCTTAATGCTTTTAAAAGAAAATGGTGAAAATATAATTAATATGTCTTCAGTTAGAGTAACACATGTTATAACAGAAATATCAATGGTATATTAAATTTAATAAAAAAGATATATATGATAAAATATTTGAAGTAGATGAAAAGAAAAGAGTATTTGCAAAAGATGTAAAAAATTACTTCATAAATTTTATAAATAACCCAATTGATAAAAATTCATATGAGGGTGATCCATATGTATCATCAAAAAAGATAGAAAGAATATTAAATGGAACAGATGATGAATTTGATTATTTATCTTTCCCTGCAACAAACGATGTATCCGC
>ONSL01000085.1 GCA_900320505.1 uncultured Eubacteriales bacterium | reverse complement strand
ATTTTTCAACCTTATTTCCGGTTCAATACATAAAAACGTTAATAAAACTGAAAAATAAAAAAGTTCGTAGAAAAACGAACTTTACTCTAAAAATTAGCATTTTTTTTAATTTTTTATTTTACATTGTAAAGTCTGTAAAATATTTGTTGTCTGGAAGATTTATTTCAAATGTCATTTCTTTCTTAGTAATTGGATGTATAAATGTTAGCTTATTTGCACATAAAGCTATATATCCTTTTGTATTTCCATATCTTGTATCGCCACATAGTGCATGTCCTCTTGATGCAAACTGTACTCTTATTTGGTGATGTCTTCCTGTTTTAAGATTTATCTTTACTAGTGTTCTATTCTTTTTATAATCTCTTTTTATTACTCTGTAATCTAAAACTGATAGTTTTCCATGCTTTTCATCTGTTACTTTGGTATTAAATTTACTATCCTTTACAAGATAATCTTTAAATGTACCAGATTCTTCTTCTATTATTCCTTCTACTACTGCTATATATTCTTTTTTTAATTTTCCATTTCTTACTTCTTCTGACAAGCGAGATGCACTTTTACTATTTCTTGCAAATACCATAACTCCACTTACATTTCTATCTAGTCTATGTACAAGTCCTATGTAAACATTACCAGGTTTGTTATATTTTTTCTTTACATATTCTTTTACCATATCTAGAAGTGATGTATCATTATCTTTATCTTTCTGACTTAATATGCCAGCTTCTTTATATACAACTATTACACTGTTGTCTTCATATAGTACTTTAAGCACTTTCCCACCTACCAAATATTCCACATGGAAGTATTAAGTCATTATTTTTTGCTTTCAATCCTATTTCATCGCATGTAATTTTTCCAGTATATTTTTTATTTATTGTAAGTTTAAGTATATTTTCTAAAACTACTGGACTTATTCCTGTTGTATATGAATTTATTTGGAAAAAGAGTGGTTTATCTGATAATAGTTCCATACATAGATTAATAAGTTCTAGTATATTTTTAGAAAAGCTCCAAACTTCTCCGCCAGATCCTCTTCCATAGCTAGGTGGGTCCATTATTATTGCATCATATTTATGTCCACGTCTTATTTCTCTTTTAACGAATTTTATACAATCATCAACTATGTATCTAATCTTTGTTGTGTCTAGTTTTGATGATGCAACATTTTCTTTTGCCCACTCTACCATTCCGCGAGATGAATCAACATGTACTACTTCTGCTCCTGCTTTCATACATGCACATGTTGCACCTCCTGTATATGCAAATAAGTTTAGTACTTTTACATTTCTTTTTGATTCTTTTATTTTACCGTACATAAAGTCCCAGTTAGCAGCTTGCTCCGGAAATATACCAGTATGCTTAAATCCCATTTCTTTTATATTAAATGTTAAATCTTTATATTTAATAGTCCATTTTTCTGGTATCTTTTTTAAATTAGTCCATGATCCTCCACCTGTTTTACTTCTATAATATATACCATCTATTTTGCCTTCATACTTTTCTTTTAGATCTCCATTATCCCATAATGCTTCTGGATCTGGTCTTAAAAGGTAGTATTTTCCCCATCTTTCATATTTCATGCCAAGTGATGCATCAAGTAGTTCATAGTCATCCATTTCTTTATTTATTAGCATATCACACCTCTTTATATCGCTAGTATAACACATTTTCATTGACTTATCGAGGATTTTATGATAAAGTTAATAAGCGAAATGTTATTGATATTAAAGGAGGAAGAAATATGGCTATAAAAGCAACTACTAGAAAACCTTTAAAGGGTAATGATCGTTCTCATGCTTTAAATACTAGCAAAAGAGCTAGAAAGTTAAATTTACAAGTACATACTCTTGAAGATGGTACTAAAGTTAGATTGACTGCTAGAGAAAAGAGAACATTAAGAAAAGATGAAAAAGTAAATAAAACAAGTGACAAAGACGCAGAATAGAGCTTAGAAAAAGCTCTATTTTTTTATAAATAAAAGAAGCCTTTAAGCTTCTTTTAATTTTTCAACTTCTTCTTTTGAAAGACCGGTAACGTCACATATATCAGTTATACTAAATTTCTTATTAAGCATATTTTTAGCAATTGCGATATTTCTTTCTTTAATACCCTCTTCTTTGCCTTCTTTGATGCCCTCTATCATTCCTTGCTCAATTCCAAGATTT
>ONSL01000086.1 GCA_900320505.1 uncultured Eubacteriales bacterium | reverse complement strand
TGATCCATATGTATCATCAAAAAAGATAGAAAGAATATTAAATGGAACAGATGATGAATTTGATTATTTATCTTTCCCTGCAACAAACGATGTATCCGCTCCATTTTATAGAAATACAGTTGGTTATAAATTTAAACTAAATGAAGATAAAACAAAAGTAAAATCTCTTCTAGCACACTACTATATGGGATAGGTGATTAAAATGTCTAAAATATCAAATGTAATACTAATGCTTGAATATATGCAATCTGGAAAAAAATATAGTATAAAAGAACTATCTGAAAAATTAGAAGTAACACCAAGGATGATAAGAGTCTACAAAAATGAACTTGAAAAAGCAGGAATATATATTGATACGATAATGGGACCATATGGTGGATATGTATTAAATAATAGTATAAGATTGCCACAAAGAAAATTTAAAGAAGAAGATTATAAATTCTTAAAAAATTTAAAAGTAGATGAAAAAGATAAAGAACGTCTTTTATTGATTGCAGATAAAGTACATGGAGTATACTTTGAATCTAAAAAAGAAAAAGATGAATTAAAAAAAGATACTAAAAAATACTTTAATACATTAACAAAAGCAATTAAAGAAAGAAGAAAAGTAAAAATAAACTACTACTCATACACAAGAGGAAATGAAGAAAGAATTATTCATCCATTTGATATGTTCTTATATAATGGAAATTGGGGATGTGCAGCATACTGTGAACTAAAAAAAGACTTAAGACATTTTGAATTAAAAAGAATAAATAATATTGAACTTTTAGATGAAAAATTTTAAGTAGACCATATATTACCACTTCTAATGATATAAATTATTAGAGGTGATTTTTTTATGAAATATATGGATGAAAATTTTAAAAAATTAAACAGGAGTTGGAGGATCACATGTTGTATCAGAATTTGCAAGCAGAATACTAGAATATAAAAACAATATATTAGTCGAAAATGTAGAACCAAGAGATGTAAAATATATGAAATTAAAATTATATAAAAATATACTTTTATGCTCATACTCTGGCAATAACTTTGCAAGCAACTTATCATTTTCTAATGAATTAAAAAAATATCTTTTATCATCAAATAAAAGTGAAATGGAATGTGTTACAAATTTAACATATAAATGTAATGATAGAGAAAAAAGCTTTATATCGCTAGCATCAACACTTATTCCGTGTAGTATAATGTTAAACTATTATGAAAATAATAAATTTAACATGCTAGATGAAATACATGAGTATAATTTTTCCTTTGATACAGCAAAAGATGTATATGAAATATTTACAGGAAGAGAGACTGAAGCACTAAGTACATACCTTGAATCAACAATGACAGAATCTGGAATTGCAATTCCAGTTATTCATGATAAATATGAATACTGTCATGGAAGATCAACACTAGGAACAAAAGTGAAAAGTAATGCAATATTTTTAAACACAAATAAAGAGCTTGATAGAGTACTTTTAGAAAATATAAAAGGAAATTATAATGAAATAATAGTAATTGATACAGATGAGACTTTAGAAAAAGAGTATAGTGCACTAATAGAATGCATGCATTTAACAAAATATATTGCAGAAAACAAAAACACTGACTTAAGCAAAGTGGTTTATTCTAAATTTAATAAAAACCTTTATAAATACAGAGGAGAAGCTTGACATATTTAAGATAAAGAGTATAATAAACCCGGATGGGGTGAGAATATGACAGAAGAAAATAATGATAATAAAATAGATGAAGAAGAAAATGAAAACGAAGAATTAGAAAATGATAATGAAGAAGATGAAGAAGACGAAGAGCAAGATGAAAGCATATATGAAGAAGACAGCAAGAAAGTATTAAAAAAAGATATAGCATCACTTTTGATGAGTTTAGTAGTAGCATCAACAACAGCATTTTCATTTTCATACATTGGAAGTAAAGAAATAGATAAAAGATTAACAAAAACAGAAAAGACTTTAGATGATTTAGAAAATGATATAAAAAAATCTCAAAAAAATGAAGATAGAATGATGGATGACATAGAAGCAAATCTAGATGAGATGGAAAGAAGAAGAGCATTACAGGAATACTACAATTACTATGCTTGGCTATCAAATGAAATATTAGAAGATCAAGTAAGAAATAGTAATAGAATAAGAGAAGAATATAATAAGGAAAGACAATCAAAATTAAATGAGAAAAATAGTTTTGCAACAGATGCTAAACCAAAGAAAATAAACAAGAATACAAAAACAGTAAAAATAAATAATAATGATAATAAAGAAGTAGTATCAGGATCATCAATTGCAGTAACAGGATCTGCAATAATATCAAAAGAAAAATTAGCAGACAAAATAATAAATGAAATGGCAAACGAGAAGACTAAAGACATTCCAAAAAAACATATTTTAAAATAAGAGAAATTGAAATAAATTTCTCTTTTTAGTAGAATTTTATAAAAAAGTATAGTTTAAATTACAAAAATAATTTATATTTAAATTGTGGAGGAAAAATATGGATTATGAATTTGGTAAAAAATTATATGAATTAAGAGAAAGGAGCGGACTTACACAGAAAAAAGCAGCAGCAAAACTAGGAGTTACAGATAAAGCTGTATCAAAATGGGAAACAGGAACAGCAAAACCTGGCGTTGAAATGATAAGAAAAATATCAGCACTATATAACATATCAGTTGAAAAATTACTTGAAATATTAGAAGAAAAAAAGCATCCTAAAATAGTAAAAATAGTTCTAACAGGAGGACCTTGTTCTGGAAAAACAACTGCAATGAGCTGGATAGAAAATGCAATGACAGAAAGAGGATACAAAGTAATATTTGTACCAGAAGCTGCAACAGAACTTATAAATGCAGGACTAAATAAACAGTCCTTTGAAAG